>DATBSX010000294.1:0-5886 GCA_036559565.1 Steroidobacteraceae bacterium
AGCGCTTCAAGGAGCTCTCCGAGGGCCGGACCGCGGTGCTGATCTCGCACCGGTTCTCGAGCGTCCGCATGGCCGACCGGATCGTCGTGCTGAAGGATGGCGCGGTCGACGCGATCGGCACGCACGAGGAGCTGCTGGCGCAGCGCGGAATGTACGCCGAGCTGTTTGAGCTGCAGGCGGCTGGGTACCGGTAAGCGCTGGCGAGGGTCGGCCATCGGGATGATGGGTCGTCGTCTTGTCGCATGGTTAGCATTCCTGCTAACACTGCGACGAAATGGAGGTTGGCGTGTCGGTCGACCTGACGTGGCAGCTCATCGCCGCGCGTCGCCGGGCCGGGCTCACGCAACAGGAAGTCGCCGACCGATGCGCACGACCCGGAGCGCGATCTCGCGCCTCGAGAGCGGTCTTGATCACCGGCCGCGCCTGACGACGCTCGAGAGCTACGCGCTCGTTGTCGGCTGCCGCGTGGAGATCGTGATTCGACGCGGGCCTCGAACGCAGCCCCGCACTCGATCAGAGCTTGGCCGCCTCCGAGCTGAGGCGTGCCTGATAAACCACGTTGAAGTACTCCGGCTCCCCATCGACCGACATGAAGACCAGCTCGATGTTGGTCGGCCCATGCAGCCAGGTCGCGGCCTGGATCGTGCCGCGCTCGTTGGTCACGCTCCTGGAATCGACTTCGGTCCCGTACTTGATACGGAGCGCCGTCCGAAACTCCTGGAACGCGCTGTCGCCCGCGCTTCGCGTCGGCGTGGGGGTCATGCCGAGCGTGACCTGATGCAGCGCCTGGTTCAGGAAATAGAACCTGGCGGCGAAGTGTCGGTCGAGGAGCTCGACGTCGTCGAGCGCTAGCAGCGCCCGGGCGCCATTCCGGAGCGGCTCCGCATGCGCCGATCGCCTGGCGTTCGGAATCGCGGCGCGCAGCGCGGCCTCGGACATGCCGTAGCGGGTCTCCAGCCACAGCGGCGGGCGCGTGTCCTCCGACAACTACGATCCCGTGGGCCTCCGGGAGCGGCGCAACGTGAACGCGCCGAAGCATGCGAGCAGGCCCGCCATGATCATCATCGCCCACTCACCGAGCGTCGGGACCGGCGCAGGCGCAACGGACGCCGTCGCGATCGAGACGTCGTCGATGCGCTGCTCTGCATTGGCCCCGCCGGTCCTGCCGCCGAAGGTGAATTGATAGCCTTGGGTTGGGGAGAATCCCGGCAACGCGATGTCCGTGAACGTGAGCCCGCCCGAGTTGTAGTTCAGGTCCAGGCCATTGGAATCCACGTGGACCGTCACCGGCCGAAACGCCCCGCCGCTGTCGAGGGTGATCTGCGCCGCTGCGACCTGCGAGCCGTTGACGACGATGCGGATGACCGGCGGCGTCGGGATCTCGCCGTTGTCGAAAAGGTCGAAGATCACGACGACGCCGAGCGGCGCGCCGGACTCGCCGTAAGTGCCCGGCGGCGGCGGGCCGAAGCTGAAGCTCACCCCGTCCGCCGGCGGGACGCCCGACGGGCCGATCGCGATCGAGAAGGAGGCGTCGAAGCTTTGGACGACGCGACCGGGGTCGAGGTTGTTGATCACCAGCGACCCTTCCTGACCGCCGAGATTCTCCGTGAGGCGAACGCTCCCGGCATCCAGGACGGCATTCCCGCGCAACTGGGCGGCGCCTACGCTCGAGGAGAAGTCGTTGGTGTACCCGCCAGCGTGGCAAATCCCGCTCGTGCCGATGACCAGCGCGGCGGCGATCGTGACGATCCGTGTCTTCATGGTCGCTCCCTCAGGTGCCGCGGATTTAACACCCGAGTGCCCAAGGGGTCAACCGGGATGCGTGCGCGTGCACGTTCCCTTGATCTTCGTGCCTTCCCACTTGTGCCCGGCCTTGACGCAGTAGTAGGCGTAGGTGTCGCAGTACAAGGTGACTCCCCCGGGACTGGCCTTGCACTCCTTCTTGTTGCAGCTGCCGTCCGGCCCGGTCTCGAGGCAATCGAACTGCCGGAAGACGATGTCGGTGATCGATGTGTCGAGCGCGGGGCCGTCCGGGCCGGTCGAGCACGCCGGCAGTAGCGCGAACAAGGATACGAGCAACACGGTTCGAATCGCGGTCATGGGGTGCCTCTCGAAATGGCGCCAAATCGGCGGACACATTCTGCTACTCGGAGGCGTCGGCGGTTGCCGAATCTGCCTGCCCGCGGGTGACGATTGCTCGCCCGATGCGCGCGGTAGGGAAATGGTACGGCGGCGTAGACTGGCCGCGTAGGTTCGAACTCACACACGCGAAATCGCAGTCAGGAGACACGATGTCCGGAGCTGAAGAAAGCAACGACGATCTCGTTTGCGGTCGGGTCAATCGAGCCAACGACCAGACGACGCTCTGGGCCGAGAATCACTACGACACGTCGAACATCGGTCCGATCGAAACGGGATCGTTCCGCATCGAATTCAACGGCCCCGCCATCTTCGTGGTCGAGGTTGCCAAGGACACCGAAGAGGATGGCGAATTCCGGCCGTCGACGCCGATCGATGCGATCGTCGGCGTCGGTTGGAGCGCGGATTGGGCGGGCCAGAGCGGCGGCACCGGCGTGATCGGCGTCGGCGGCGAGGTCGGTGGGACCGGCATGCTGGCCAAGGGCGGAGAGGGCGGCAAGGGGCTTCATGCCGACGCAGGCGGCGACGCGACGGGCGTGCTCGCGCTCGGCGGACCGCGCGAGGGCACCGGCGTCTTCGGCCTGGGCGGTGGCGGCGAGCGCCTGCTGCGTCGTGGCGCCGGCGGCAAGGGCGTCCATGGTGTCGGCGGCATCGCGAGCCTGCGGCAAAATGTGCTTCCGGGCGTCGGCGTGTTCGGGCAGGGCGGCGAGATCCACGAGGAGAACACCAGTGGCGTCCTGCTCGGCACCGGCGTCATCGGCGTCGGCGGCGATGCCGGCAACAAGACCATGCCGCCGGTGGCCGATGCGGGAAGCGTCGGCGTTTACGGTCAAGGCGCGGACGCGGACGTCAAGCCGATCATCGATGGTACCGGCACGACGTACGACGGGCCTGCGGAGCCGGGCGCGGGCGTCGTCGGGCGCGGCGGCGTGCAGACCGTGCCGCGTCCGCAAATCGCTGCCGGCGTCATCGGCGTTGCAGGAGGTTTTGCCAAGCCTTCGATCGCCGAGACCGGATCGACCGGCGTCGCCGGCCACGGCCTCACCGGCGTGGGCGGCGTCGGCGAGGGCGGGCCCGGCGTGCGCGGATCGTCGGACAAGGATCGAGGCGGCATCTTCTCGTCGATCGCCGCGCCGCAGCTGCAGCTCTCGCCGCTTCGCGTGAGGACCGTCCTGCCGAACCCGTCGCCGGTGAGCCCGACCGCCATCTCGCTCGGATTGCTCAGGGAAGGCGTGGCGTCGTTGCCGAAGACGGGTCAGGCCGGCGACCTGATGACGTTGCTCGACGACACGCGCATGTGCACGCTCTGGTTCTGCGTGAAGGGATGGGACAAGGTCAACGCCGCGCTGTGGACGCAGGTGCTTCTCGGTCCGTCGTTTCCCGGGCAATCGTGATGCGTGATGCAATCCGAAACATCGCGCTCGTCGCGATACTCGCGGGATGCGCGACGTCGCCGCCGAGCGGACCGGGCGCTGCGGAACGCGCGATGGCGGTGGTCGCGAGTCCGATCCGCACCGACCAGGATCGGCGCATGGACGTGTCGCGCAATCCGCTCGAGTTCCTGCCGTTCACCGGCGTGTCGCCCGGCATGGTCGCGTTCGACCTGTCGGCCGGCGCGGGCTACACGTCGCAGCTGATGGCGCTGTCGGTCGGGCCGACCGGCAAGCTCTACGCGCAGCGCGAGCAGCCCGGCGCCGCATTCACCAAGCGGCTCGCGGACCATCCCCAATCCAACATCGTCGTCGTGTACCGGCCGTTCGAGGATCCGGTGCCGCCCGACGCGCCGAAGCTCGACCTCATCACGTTCGTCAACAACTACCACGACTTCGTGAATGCGCCGATCGACCGCGCGAAGCTGAACCGCCGCCTTTACGACGCGCTCAAGCCGGGCGGGCGCCTGGTGATCGTCGACCATGCCGCGCTGCCGGGCTCGGGGACGAGCGCGACGCGGACGCTCCACCGGATCGACGAGGCGGTCGTCGTCGCCGAAGTGAAGCAGGCGGGATTCGTGCTCGAAGCCGAAGGAACGTTCCTGCGCCATCCGGCCGACACGCGTGCCGTGTCATCGGGCGACGGCGCGATCCTCACCGACAAGTTCGCGTTGCGGTTCGTCAAGCCGGCGCGCTAGACGCCGGCAGCCGCTGCGCGAGGACATCGAGGATCGCTGCGTCGACGTCCTCGTCGAACTTCCGCGCGTAGTGGGCGGCGCTGCGCAGGAGGTCGTCGCGATGCCGCATCGTGAGAGTCTCGGGATGCGCCGATCCGGGGGGCCAGAGGATCAGGCGCAGGTTGCCGCCGGCGAGCGTGTCCGCGAACCTGCCGTTCATCGCAAGCGTCTGCATCAGGAACTCGTCCGGGATGAACGCGTAGCGAAGCGCGGCGGCGCACCGGCGCGCGAACGGGTCGTGCGCGACCCATTCGCAGAACGCACGTGTCAGCGTTGACCAGGCCGATCCCTTCCACTCGATGCTCACGTCCGCGGGACGCTCGGCCGGCACCGTGGTCCTGACGACCTCGCCGTTCATTTCCACGTACCGGTATCCCAGCCGACCTCGCAGGTACGGGCGCTCGGTTTCCGGATGCGCGTCGATCGCCTTGACCTCGACGTGATTGCGGTCGGGCGCCGCTTCCAGGTCGGCGAGGATCGCCTCGCGAGGCTTGAGCGGAAAGTCCTGCCCGCTCAGGTTGGCGAACCAGCGCCAGCCGGGATCGCGTGCGAGCAGCGTGCGAATCGCGTCGAGCTGGATCTCCGCGCAGCTCCAGCCGCCCCAGGCGACCCGGCGGCTCGGCAGAAAGTCGACGTTCGGGCGGCCGAGGGCATGCCGCGCGATCGCATCGCGCACCGACAGCGGCGCCTTGCGGTCCACGTGGACGAGGAAACGATCCGCCGGATGGTAGAGGGCGTCGAACAGGCGCGCGAACTGGCGCGGCTTGTGGTGCGCGAGGATGAAGTACGCGATCGCCATGCGAATAGCGGGCATCGCAGTGTAGGGCCGGCGCGGCGGCCTGTGATAACCTTTCCGCCGCCCGGCTTCGGCGCATTAGAAGAACACTTCGCGCGCCGGCGGGGCACCGAAAGGGGGAATCGAGACCGTGCCGGACATCGGCGCAACGGGTCTGGGCACCGCCTCCGTCCATGCCGGCGACCTCGTCGTCGGCGACCGGCGCGTGGAGTTGCAACTCACGCCCGTCAGCGCGCATACGCTGCGCCTCAGCATTCTTCCGATCGCACGCGACGGATCCGTTCCGGCGGCGCCGAATTCCTCTGAATTGGCGATAGGTTCCCCGCAGGCACCGCTCGCCCGCATTCGCACGCTTGCCGCGCCCGAGGTCGTCGACTGGGGCGGCTGCACGATTCGCGTGACGCCCGACCCGCTCGTCATCGTCGTGACCGGCGACGACGGCCGGCCTTGCCAGCGCCTGCGCATCGACCCGAACGGCGAGGTCCGCTTCGCCTTGGGCAAGGGACCCGTGTTCGGACTGGGGCAGGGCGGACGGCAATTCGATCGCCGCGGCGGAGCGTTCCCGCTCGTCAACGGCCAGGGCGAAGGCGAGCATTCGATCGACATGAACCAGCCGGGCGCGCGCGCACCGGAGTACGAATTCGATCTTGCCCACGAGGGCGCGCGCGTCACCATTCCCTGGATCGTCGGCACGGAAGGCTGGGCGATCTTCTTCCATCGCCCGTACGGCGCCATCGACCTGCGCGACGAGGAAGGCCGCTTGACGCCGGATGTGCCGGGCGGC
>DATBSX010000295.1:0-3931 GCA_036559565.1 Steroidobacteraceae bacterium
CGTGGGGCTCGCCTTCGACGGCAACATCCACTCGATCTCGGGCAGCTACTGGTTCGACGAGCGGATGAACCGCTCGATCGGCGTGCACCCGGCCTACATCCGGACCGCGCTCGAGAAAGTCTACGACGCGAAGGCGCTGCTCGAAGAAATCGACAAGCGTTGAAGTAACGCGCGTTCAGGCGCGCGAGCAGGGCAGGAACCCTCGCTCGCGCCGCCGGAACTTACGCGCTCGCTCGGGGACCTGCCCCGCTCGCGCGCGTTGACGGGCGGTGCCGTCGACGCGCGCGGGGCAGCTCAGAGCTGGGCGACGGTCACCTTGACGATCTCGCCCTTGAAATCCGTGGCGCCGAGCTTGTAGTCGTCGGAGACCATCGTCTCGTTGTCGACGCCGACGTCTACGCCCTCGTCGGCAGAGAACACGAAGGGCTGGGTCTTCGCGATGTGGGCCTCGGCGACGAGCTGGCCGTCGATGCTGAGCGTCGACTTGCCGCCGGTGCCGGGCTTGGCCTCGTCCGGGACGAACTCGTACACGATCGTATGCTTGCCGGCCGAAAGCGGCGATTTCGACGCGACCTTCGTGTGCGTGAGCCCGAAGAAGTTGTAGTCGTGGACTACGCGGCCGCCCTTCATGTAGAGCGCCCAGCCGCCGAAGTAGCCGGCCTGCGCGATGATCACGCCCTCCGTCTTCGCGTCCGGAACTACGACCTCCGCCGTGACCGAGTGGTGCACGCCCTTCACGTTGATGAAGGCGTTTTCCATGATGCCCGTCATGCCGTCATAGACCGTCATCGAGGTCCGCCCGCCGAGAAGGTCCGGCCGGCCGGCGATCGCCGGGTTGAATCGCTCGGAGCGACGGTCGTCGATCGGCAGCACGTGGTTGCGCTCGGCCTCCTGCATGAAGAGGTCCTGGAGCTCCTTCAGCTTCTCCGGGTTCTGCGCCGCGAGGTTGTCCGCCTCGCTGAAGTCCTTGTCGATGTTATAGAGCTCCCAGACGTCGTCCTTGAGCGGCGGATTCTCGGTCAACACCCACGGAATCGAATGGCGAGTCGCCGCAATCCAGCCCTCGTGGTAGATCGCGCGGTTGCCGAACATCTCGAAGTACTGCGTCTTGCGCCGTTCCGCGGCCTTGGCGTCGTCGGTGCTGTAGAGCATTGAGATGCCGTCCATCGGGTACTGCTCGATTCCGTCCACCATTTTCGGCTCCGGGATGCCCGCGGCCTCGAGCGCGGTCGGCGCGACGTCGATCACATGATGGAACTGGCTGCGGATCTCGCCTTTCTCCTTGATGCGCGCCGGCCACTGCAGGACCATGCCGTTCCTCGTCCCGCCGAAATGGCTCGCGATCTGCTTCGTCCACTGAAACGGCGCGTTGGTCGCCCATGCCCAGCCGATCGCGTAATGCGGGAAGGTCGCGGGGCTGCCCCAGTCGTCGATGTGGTCCTTCATCTGGTCGAACGTCCCGGGTATGCCGTTCAAGGCCATCATCTCGTTGTAGGAGCCCTCCGGTCCGCCTTCGGCGCTCGCGCCGTTGTCGCCGACGATGTAGAAGAAGAGCGTGTTATCGAGCTCGCCCAGCGCGTCGAGCTGATCGACGAGCCGCCCGACTTCGTGGTCCGTGTGCTCAGCGAACCCCGCAAACGCCTCCATCTGGCGCTCGAACAGGCGCTTCTGGTTGGCGTCCATGTCGTCCCACGCCGGGATTTCCTTGGGCCGTGGCGTGAGCTTCGTATCGGGCGGGATGATCCCCATCTCCTTCTGGCGCGCGTACGTCTCCTCGCGGAGCTTGTCCCAGCCGCCCGCGAACTGGCCCTTGTACTTCGCGATCCACTCCTTCGGCGCATGGTGCGGCGCATGCGTCGCGCCGGTCGCGAAGTAGACGTAGAACGGCTTGTCCGGGGTCAGCGAATGCTGCGCGCTAACCCACTTGATCGCCTGGTTCGTCATGTCGACCGTGAAGTGGTAGTTGGGCGACATGTCGTGCTCGACGCGCGTCACGCCGTCGTAAATCGCCGGCGCCCACTGGTTGGTCTCGCCGCCGATGAAGCCGTAGAACTTGTCGAAGCCCGAACCGGTCGGCCAGCGATCGAAGGGTCCCGAGACCGAGACCTCCCACGGCGGCGTCTCGTGGTACTTGCCGAAGGCCGCCGTGCTGTAGCCGTTCAGGCGCAGGATCTGCGCGAGCGGCGTCACGCTGCCGGGCCGGATTCCGGTGTTGCCCGGGAATCCGGTGGCGAGTTCCATGATCGCGCCGGCGTTGTTGATGTGGTGATTGCGGCCGGTCAGGAGCGCGACGCGCGTCGGGCTGCAGAGTGCCGTGGTGTGGAAGCGGTTGTAGCGCAGGCCGTTGGCCGCCATCTTCTCGAGCGTCGGCATGTGGATGGGGCCGCCGAAGGCGCTCGAGGCGCCGAAACCGATGTCGTCGAGCAGCACGATGACGACATTGGGCGCACCGTTCGGCGCCTTGACCTCGAAGCGCGGCGGCGCCTTGGCATCGCGCGCGTCCAGCTCCTTGTAGGTCGGAACGGCCGGCTCGTGGATCGGCAGGACGGTGCGGTCGAGCCCGCCGTCGGCTTTCGCGACAACCGGTTCCTTCTTCGCACAGGAAACGGCCAGCAACATGGACGCCAGCACGAGACTGGCGCGCAGAAAACTTGAGGACATCGGTGGGACTCCAATGGACGGACGCAACCCCCGGGAACGGGGCGCACATTCTATCGCCGCGGCAGGCCGCCCGGGAACAATCTCACGCAAACCAGCCGCGGATCAGCTGCAGCACCTGGTCGTAATGCAGGCCGGCGTAGAGCACGAGAACCATCAGTCCGCCGACATAGACCGCGGAAACGAGCGTGACGAAGTAGCCGAGCACGATCACGCCGCCGTCGCGCTCCGCCATGCCGAAGCAGAGCAGGATGATCGCGAGTGCGGGCAGCGAGTTGACGAAGGGAATGAGCGGCAGGGGCGCCATCAGGAGCAGCACGGCAAGCAGGATCAGCGCGCCGTTCACTGCGTTGGCCAAGGCGCTCCCGGTCAGCCCGAGCCAGCGCGGCCGGACCAGGTGCTCGAAGCGTTCCGCCCAGCTGCCCACCTTGTCCAGCACGCCGCGGACGGTCGCCGCCGGCAGGCTGCGGTTCAGCAGGCGCTCCGGCAGCCAGGGCACGCGGCTCAGCATCACGGCGAACCCGATCAGCAGCATCGGCAGGCCGAGCACGGTGCTCATGCCCGGAACCGTGATCGGCAGCAGGAAGGGCGCGGCGAGGACGCCGCAGAACACGAGCAGGCCCTGCTCGCCGAGCAGCGCGACGAGCTCGCGCAGGGTCACCGTGGGATCGCGCACGGCGGCCGCGGCCGCGGCGAGCGCGGCCGACATGCGGACTTCCGGGTTGCGGAACCGGATCGCCGTCACGATCCGCGCCTGGCTTCGAGCGTCACGCTCACTTCGAGGTCATCGCGCACCTTGACCGCTCCGAGCGCCACAGTAATCGGCACGAGGCCGACGTCGGAGTGTTTCAGGTGAAATTCCGAATGCGCTTTCATCTGGTCGCCCTCGATCGTGACGGTGAACGGCGCGGCGACTACGTGCTCCCCGCCCGCGAGCGAGACGCGCACCTGCGCCTGGTAGCTGCCGGGCTCGCCGGAAAGTGAATCGGAGGCGAGCTTCATCACGCCGAAACTGGCGGCATTCAGGAGCTTCTCGCCGAGCATGTTGTGGCGCGTGCCTTCGGCGTCCTTGGCCGGCACCGGCGCCGCGAAGTCGGCGCCCGCGGCGGCGCGCGCCCCCACGTCGTCCACGACGAGCGACTCGAGCGGCACGGAGAGCTCGAAGCTCGTTGCCGTGACCGGCTCGCGCAGCACGATTTCACCCGTGAGCTTGTCCGACGTGATGAGGTGATTGTGGCCAAGCTTCTGCATCGGGCCATCGCGATAGACGCGC
>DATBSX010000296.1:0-3030 GCA_036559565.1 Steroidobacteraceae bacterium
GAATGACAGCATCGCGGGGCGCCGAATGCAACGTTAAACTGAGCGCCCGTCGCGCGGGAGATTTCCGATGAGCAGCCCGGCCGAGCGGATCGACAAGGCGGCGGCCGCCGCGCGCGGCCCCTTGCGCTTCGTCAGCGCGGCATCGCTTTTCGACGGCCATGACGCTGCCATCAACATCATCCGCCGGATCCTGCAGGCCCACGGAGCGGAAGTCGTCCACCTCGGGCACAACCGCAGCGTCGCCGACATCGTCCGCGCCGCGATCCAGGAGGACGCCGACGGCATCGCGGTCAGCAGCTACCAGGGCGGACACAACGAATACTTCCGCTACATGGTGGACATGCTGAAGGCCGAGGGCGCCCCGCACATCAAGGTGGTAGTCGGCGGCGGCGGCACGATCGCGCCACACGAGGTCGAGGCGCTGGAGGCCTACGGCATCGCGAAGATTTACACGCCGGACGACGGGCTGAAGCTCGGCCTCGACGGGATGATCGAGGACGTGTTCCGCCGCGTGCGCGCGACGCCGCGCCCCGAGTTCGAAGGCGGCAGCGTTTCCGCGGACGATCCGGTCAACCTGGCCCGCGCGATCACCCTGCTCGAGCAGGGCGACGAGGCGGCGATTGCGCGCCTGCGCAGCCACGCCGCCAAAACGCTGCACCGGCCGCCCGTCGTCGGCATCACGGGCACTGGCGGCGCCGGCAAGTCTTCGCTGACGGACGAGCTCCTGAACCGCATGGTCCGGTTCTTCCCGGAACGGCGCGTCGCGGTCGTCGCGATGGACCCGACCCGGCGCCGCTCGGGCGGAGCGCTGCTCGGCGACCGCATCCGCATGAATTCGCTGGCGAACGGCCAGCTCTTCATGCGTTCGCTCGCCACGCGGCGCCAGCACCTGGCGACATCCGCCGTGCTTGCGGACACGGTGCAGCTCCTGAAATCGGCGGGCTTCGACCTCGTCGTCGTTGAGACTGCCGGGATCGGGCAGAGCGACACCGAGATCGTGGATCTCGTCGACCTGTCCATGTACGTGATGACGGCCGACTACGGCGCCGCGAGCCAGCTCGAGAAGATCGACATGCTGGACTTCGCCGATTTCGTCGTGCTCAACAAGTTCGAGAAACGGGGCGCGGAAGACGCACTGCGTGACGTGCGCAAGCAAGTGGCGCGCAACCGCAAGCTCTTCAAGACGCCGCCCGAGGAGCTCCCGGTTTTTCCGACGATCGCGAGCCAGTTCAACGATGCGGGCGTCAACACGCTGTTCATGGCGTTATGCGCGAGGCTGCATGAGCAGCAAGGACGCTTGAGGCCATGGAAGCCGCAGGGCATCGATCCGCTCGGCCCGCCGAAGCGGCAGGCCATCATCCCGGGTTCGCGCGTGCGCTACCTGGCGGAGATTGCCGCGGGCGGGCGCACGGCCAAGCGGCGCGCAATCGAAGCGGCCGCGGCCGCGAGCCGCGCGCACGGCTTTTACCGCGCGCTCGGAGCGCTCGAGGGCGCGGCGCTGCCCGAGCCGCTCGAGCGCTACGGCGATGCTGCGCTCGCCGCCGGCGAAGCAACCCTGCAGACGCTGCGAAGCGAGTACAACGCGGCTCTCGATGCGATCGGGGCGGAGGGCATCGCACTGCTGCGCGAATGGCCGAAGCGGCGCGAAGCGGCTGCGGCCGACGAGTTCAGCTACCGCGTGCGCGACCGCGAAGTGCGCGGGCCGAACTACAGCGAGTCGCTCTCGCATCTCAAGCTGCCGAAGATCGCGACGCCGGGCTTCGACGACTGGGGCGCGCAGCTTTCGTTCCTCATGACCGAAAACCTGCCGGGCGCCTACCCTTATACGGGCGGCATCTACCCGTACCGGCGCGAGGACGAGGACCCGACGCGAATGTTCGCGGGCGAGGGCATGCCCGAACGCACCAACCGTCGATTCCACTACCTCGCAAAGGGGCACCAGGCGACGCGGCTGTCGACCGCGTTCGACTCGACGACGCTCTATGGCGAGGACCCTGACGAGCGGCCCGACATTTACGGCCGCATCGGCAACTCGGGCGTCTCCATCGCCTCGCTCGACGACATGAAGCGGCTCTATTCGGGCTTCGATCTTTGTGCGCCCTCGACTTCGGTATCCATGACGATCAACGGCCCCGCGCCGATGATCCTTGCGATGTTCATGAATACGGCCGTGGACCAGCAGGTCGAGCGCCACCTGCGCGACAGCGGCGGCTGGGCTGCGGCAGAGGCGAAGATCGAGAAGCTCTTCGAAGGACGCGAGCGGCCGCGCTACCGCGGCGAACTGCCCGCCGGGCACGACGGGACGGGGCTTGGCCTGCTGGGCGTCAGCGGAGACCAGGTCGTCGACGCGAAGACCTACGCGAAGATCCGCGCCGATGCGCTGGCGCGCGTGCGCGGCACGGTGCAGGCGGACATCCTGAAGGAGGACCAGGCCCAGAACACCTGCATCTTCTCGACCGAGTTTGCGCTCAGGATGATGGGCGACGTGCAGCAGTTCTTCATCGACAACCGGGTCCGGAATTTCTATTCCGTGTCAATTTCCGGCTACCACATCGCGGAAGCGGGGGCGAACCCGGTCTCGCAGCTCGCCTTCACGCTCGCGAACGGCTTCACGATCGTCGAGTACTACCTGTCGCGCGGCATGACGGTGGACGACTTCGCGCCGAACCTGTCGTTCTTCTTCTCGAACGGCATGGACCCGGAATACGCGGTGATCGGCCGCGTGGCGCGGCGCATCTGGGCGCGCGCCATGCGCGAGCGCTACGGCGCCTCGGCGCGCAGCCAGATGCTCAAGTACCACGTGCAGACCTCGGGCCGCTCCCTGCACGCGCGCGAGATCCAGTTCAACGACATCCGCACGACGCTGCAGGCGATGTACGCGCTGTTCGACAGCTGCAACAGCCTGCACACGAATGCCTATGACGAGGCGATCACGACCCCGACCGAGGAGAGCGTGCGGCGGGCCGTGGCGATCCAGCTGATCATCGCGCGCGAGCTCGGCCTCAACCAGAACCAGAATCCCTGGCAGGG
>DATBSX010000297.1:0-5267 GCA_036559565.1 Steroidobacteraceae bacterium
CAAATGCAGCGAACGAGGAGAGAGCGGCAGTCGCCGCAGCGATCCAGGATCCCGCCTTCATGGCCGGTGAATGCCCTTGCCGGGATAGGCACCGGTCACGTGCCCGTCCATCCAGACGGTCGTGCCGTTCACCCACACTTCGTCGATGCCGGTCGCCAGTGCCTTGGGATCCTCCCAGGTGGAACGGTCGGCAACGGTTGCAGGATCGAAAAGCACGAGGTCGGCGAACGCGCCGGGCCTGATCACGCCGCGGTCCTTGAGGCCGACGTTCGCGGCGGCGAGGCCCGTCATCTTGCGCACCGCTTCCTCGAGCGAAAGCAGCTTCTTCTCGCGCACGTAGACGCGCAGCACCTTCGGGAACGAGCCGCGCCCGCGCGGATGCAGGCTCTCCAGCGAGCCGTCGGAACAGATCGCGGAATACGGCCAGGTGAGGAGCGCGTCGATGTCGGGATCGACCATGCTGCGGCCGATGATCGATTGCTGGTCGTCCGGCCCGCTCGATTGCGCGATCAGGTCGAGCAGCGTCTGCGCCGGGCTCTTGCCCCTCGTCTTGGCAATCTCGGCGAGCGTCTTGCCGACGAGCGTGGGTTCCGGGCTGAAGCTCGAAAGGATGATGCCGTCCGGAGGCGAAACGTGGTCGAGCGCGAACTGCGCCTTCTCCAGGTTGAACTGGCGGTCAGGGAACAGGACGGTGAGGTCCGAGTGCCAGGCATCGTACGGGTAGACGTCGGCCGTGACGTCGATGCCCTCCGCGCGCGCCGCGTTCAGCACGCCGAGCAGTTTCGCCGACTGGCCCCACCAGTCCTTCATGGCGAGCTTCATGTGTGTGACTTCGACCGGGAGCTTCGCTTCGCGGCCGATGTTCACGATCTCGTCGATCGCCTTCCAGAAATAGACGTCCTCGCTCCGGATGTGGCTGATGTAGCGCCCGTGGTAGCGCTGCGCCACCTTGGCGAGTTCGACGATCTCCTCGGGCGCCGAGTAGATGCCCGGGTCGTACTCGAGGCCGGTGGAGAGCCCGAGCGCGCCGGCCTGCATTTCCGCGTCCACGAGCTTGCGCATCTTCTCGATTTCCTCCGGCGTCGCATGACGCCGGAAGTCGTCCTTGCCCATGACTGCGCTGCGGATGTTGCCGTGGCCGACGTAGGCCGCGACGTTGATCGCCGGGGGCGTCTTTTCCATCCGCTCAAAAAGCTCCGGGATGGGATAGGTCTCGGACCCGTCCTGGCCGGCGATGATCGTCGTCACGCCCTGGCTCACGACCGGCGCGGCGTCCCGCATCTCGAACAGGCCGTCCTCGTGGTGGCTGTGCACGTCGATGAAGCCGGGCGAGAGCGCCCGCCCCTTCGCATCCACGACGCGTTCGCCGGTCTTCGGAGAGAGCGCCCCGACCTCCGCGATCCGGTTCCCATCGATACGTACCGCGCCCGCGCGCGCAGGGCTTCCCGTCCCGTCCACGATCGAGGCGTTGACGATCAGCGTCGTCTCGGCCCCTGCCCCGGCGCAGGCGACGAGGCCCAGGAAAAGTGCCGCGCCAAGCGCAGCGCCGCGGCCGGATCTTGAATACATCACTCGAATGACTCCTTGAGTTTCTTGAACGGCAGGCCACGCAGGCCCGGCGACCAGTAAATGAACCCGTCCGTGTCGTCCCCGCCCGCGGCGAACTGCAGGCTGAGCCAGCCGCCGCCGGTGACGAATTCGCCCGGCTTGCGAGGCTTCAGGAGTTCTCCTGCGGCGCAGGTCTCGAGCACGAGCTTTCCGCCGCGCTCGTCGATCACGCAGCGCGCATTGGCTTCTTCGCTGAAATAGGCACCGGCATAGCGCGAGAGGTCCTTCGGCTGCCATTCGGCGACGATCGGCTTCGGCACCGTCTCCTCTTCCTCGGGCTCGGGCGGCCCGAGCTTGTCCTTGAGGAAGATCTCCGCGACCGAGTTCGCGAGCGATCCCGTGTCCGCGTCCTCGCGGTTGCAGAGCACGATCACCGAGAAGTGCTCGGAGGGGACGCGCGTGATGTTCGAGCGGTAGCCGACCCAGGACCCGCCGTGCGTGACCCAGGTGAGCCCGCGTGACTGGCTGACGTTCAGCCCGGCCGCGTATTCCGTCGACTCGCCCGAATTGAGGTATCCGACCTCATACATCCGGTCGACGAGCGCGCGGCCGCCGAGCTTCGCGGTGTAGAAATTCTCGTCCCAGAGCGCGAGGTCGTGGATGTCGCTGTGCACCTGGCCGTCGCCGACCTGCTCCCAGCCCGTCTCGTCGATGACGAAGCCCGTCCCTTCCTTCCGGTAGCCGCGCGCGAGGGCTGCGATGCCGTCCGGGTAGCGGTCGACGATGCTCGTGTTCTTCATGCCGAGCGGCCCGAAGATCCGCTGCCGCGAAAACTCGGCCAGCGACTGGCCGCTGACGCGCGCAACCACGACGCCGAGCAGGAAGTAGCCGGTGTTGCTGTAGTCGAACTCGACGCCCGGCGCCTCGTTCGGCTTGGTCTGGCGGGCGAGCGCGAGCACCGCCTCATTGATCGTCGACCCGTCGGCGTCGCCGCGCCCCTTCATCGTCAGGAGCTCGATGTAGTCGCGCAGCCCGCCCGTGTGATGCAGGAGGTGGCGGAGCGTCACGCCCTGCGCGCTGGCCGACAGTTCAGGCAGGAATTTCACGACCGGGTCATCGAGCTTCAGCTTGCCGTCCTGCTCGAGCAGCAGGAGCGCAAACGCCGTGAACTGCTTCGAGACGGAGGCCAGGTTGAACGCCGAATGCGTGTCGAGCGGTTTTCCGCGGGCGAGGTCGGCGAGGCCAAACGCACTGGCGTGCGTCAGCGCGCCGCCCTGCAGCACGCCGACCGTGCAGCCCGGCTCGTTCGGCTTGACGAAGCCGTTGATGATCCCGGCAATCGCGCGGTCAGCCGGATCCTCCGCTGCGAGGCCGATCGAGGACGCGAGGGCCAGTGCCGCGAGGGCGATGAAGCGGGTCGCGCTGGGAGTCATCGGGTTTCTCGGGTGGGACAAGAATCTGATTTTGATTCAAACTGTTAGGCCTAAGCAACGGCAATCCATGATCCAGAGTCCTTATCTCCTGTTCCTCGGCGATGCGCCGGACATCGCGACGGCAAAGACCGCGGCCGGCATCCGCCAATGGCGCGGCGAGCTCTGCGCGGGGCAACTGCGCCTGCCCGGATGCCGCGTGGACCTCGGGCTCCCGGACCTCACGCCGCGCGAAGCGGCCGGACGCGGCATCAAGACGCTCATCATCGGCATCGCGAACGACGGCGGGTTCATCGCGCCGCAGTGGGTCGCGACGATCGTGGACGCGCTCGAATCCGGCCTTGACGTCGCCTCGGGGCTGCACGAACCGCTGGCGGGCGTGCCTGAACTCGCTGCGGCGGCGCGGCGCACCGGCCGGCAGCTCATCGAGGTGCGCCAGCCTGCCGAGTCGTTCATGCCGGGCACCGGCCAGAAGCGCAGCGGCAAGCGGTTGCTCACGGTCGGCACCGACTGCGCGGTCGGGAAGAAATACACGGCGCTCGCGATCGAGAAGGAATTGCGCGGGCGCGGCGCGGATGCCGATTTTCGCGCCACCGGACAGACGGGCATCTTCATCTCGGGCCGCGGCATCGCCGTGGATTCCGTCGTCTCCGATTTCGTCTCGGGCGCGGCCGAATGGCTCTCCCCGCCTGCTGCACCGCAACACTGGGACGTGATCGAGGGCCAGGGCTCGCTGTTTCACCCGGCCTACGCCGGCGTGACGCTCGGCCTCATCCACGGCAGCCAGCCCGATGCCCTGGTGCTCTGCCATGACGTTTCACGCACGGGCATCGCCGACTATGAGGGCTTTGCGATCCCTTCCTACGAGGCCTGCTTCGAGGCCTACCTCGCCGCGGCGCGCCTGACGAATCCCGCGGCGCAATTCGTGGGCGTCAGCCTCAACACGTCGCAGCTCGACGAGACGGCCGCCGCGCGCGCGACGGCCGACGTGACGACGCGCGTGTCATTGCCCTGCTGCGATCCCATCCGGCACGGTGTCGCGGCGATCGTCGATCGCATTATGTCTCCCGCCTGACGCGGATTCGTCTCCGATCGCAGACGTCTCAGGCCTTGTAGGCCTCGCTCCCCAGGAATGTCATGCACGAGGAACACAGGGAGTGGTGTTCCCCGCATCGCATCGCATTTGCAGTCACCTATGGAAGGGGGGCCTCATGGAATGCACGCACTCGCCGTTCGTCACGACCGCCGTCATCGCCGCACTCGCATTTCCCTCGGGACTCCTGGCCGATTCCACGCGCATGGAGCGATTCCGCACGCGCGGCACGGCGCTTCCCGAGGCGGCGCCGGCACTGTCGCAGCGAACGCCCGGCACGGAATCTTTTTCTTCATTTTTCCCCGGCGTCTCCGAGGCGCCGACCGGCTTCGACAACAAGACCAACGGATTCTCGCCACAGGGGCCGCCCTACGAGTCCCTCGATGAAGATACGGTCGTACCGCGGCGCTCGTTCAACGACAACCGCTTCATCTTCGAGGAAGTCGAGCTGGTCGCGGACGGGCTCGGCCCGACGTACAACGCCCAAAGCTGCCGCGAATGCCACCAGAACGTGGCGACGGGCGGCGCAAGCCAGATCGCCGAGCACCGAACCGGGCACATGGACGGCCAGGTGTTCTTCGAATCGCTCGGCGGTTCGCTGGTCCAGAGCCGGGCCACGCATGCGGACATCGTCGAGCGCGTTGCGTTCGAGGATAACGTGCGTACGTTCCGCATTTCGACCAACACGCTCGGCGACGGCTACGTGGAGGCGATCGCGAACAGCACGCTGCTCGCGATCCGCGATCGCCAGCCCGCGGCGCTCCGCGGCACGGCGCTCGAAGTGCCCGTGCTCGAGGCCGGCAGTTTCGCGCGCATCGGGCGCTTCGGCTGGAAGGCGCAGCACGCGAGCCTCGAGTCCTTCGCGGCCGACGCTTATCTCAACGAGATGGGCATCACGACGCCGCTGTTCCCGGAGGAGAATTCCTCGAGCGGCGAATACATCGGCTTCGGCAGTCCCTACGACCGCGTGGCCGATCCCGAAGACGACGGGGTCGATGTCGTCGCATTCGCGGACTTCATGCGCTCGACCAAGGCGCCCTCGCGCGGCCCGATCACGGCAAACGTGCGCGCGGGCGAGCAGGTCTTCTCGCGCATCGGATGCGCGAACTGCCACGTGCCTTCGATCACGACGGCACCGCCCGGCACGCCGATCAATGGCAACGCGCTCCGGGTCGCGAAAGCGCTCGGCAACAAGG
>DATBSX010000298.1:0-9618 GCA_036559565.1 Steroidobacteraceae bacterium
CGACGAGGCAATCCGCCTGGTCGAGCGAGGCCGCGATGATGCCGTTGGCGCGCGGCCGCGAGAACGCAGAAAGCGGCGTCTTCTTGACCGTGCCCTGGGCCGTCGCCATGAACACGAAGTGCGATTCGTCGAACTCGCGGATCGCGAGCACGGCCGTAATGCGTTCGCCCTCGGCGAGCTGCAGGAGGTTCACGATCGGCTTGCCGCGCGAGCCGCGGCTCGCCAGTGGCAGCTGGTACACCTTGAGCCAGTAGCACTGCCCGCCATCGGAGAAGCACAGGAGCGTGTCATGGCTGTGCGCGATGAAGAGCTTGTCGACGAAGTCCTCGTCCTTGACGGTCGTCGCCATCTTGCCCTTGCCGCCGCGCCGCTGGGCTTCGTAGTCGGTGACCGGCTGCGTCTTGGCGTAGCCGGCGTGCGACAGCGTAACGACGAGGTCCTGTCGCTCGATCAGGTCCTCGATCGTGACGTCGGACTGGTCGGCGACGATCTGCGTGCGCCGGGCGTCGCCATAGGCCTCCTTCATCGCCGCCAGCTCCTCGCGGATCACGGCGAGCAGCCGATCGGGGCGCGCCAGAATTTCACCGAGGTCCCGGATCAGGTCGAGGAGCTCGTTGAACTCCGTGACGATCTTGTCCTGTTCGAGGCCGGTCAGCCGGTGCAGTCGGAGGTCGAGAATCGCCTGCGCCTGGACTTCCGAAAGGCGATAGACCTCGCCCAGGAGGCCCAGGTCATCCGAAATGCCGTCCGGCCGCGTCGGCACATTGCCGGCGCGCGCGAGCATGGCAGGCACCGCGCCCGGGCCCCAGGTGCGCGCCTGCAAGGCCGCCCGCGCTTCGGGTGGCGACGGTGAAGCCTTGATCAGTGCGATCACCTCGTCGATGTTCGCGAGTGCGACCGCGAGGCCCTCGAGGATGTGCGCGCGCTCGCGCGCCTTGCGCAGGTCGTGGATGGTCCGGCGCGTGACGACCTCGCGGCGATGGCGCAGGAATGCGTCCAGCATCTCCTTGAGCGACAGCAACTTCGGCTGGCCGTCGAGGAGCGCGACCATGTTCACGCCGAACACCGTCTCCATCGGCGTCAGCTTGAAGAGCTGGTTCAGGACGAGCTCGCTGTTCTCGCCGCGCTTGAGCTCGATGACGACGCGCAGGCCGTCCTTGTCGGACTCGTCGCGAAGCTCCGAGATGCCCTCGATCTCTTTGGCGCGCACGAGGTCGGCGATGCGCTCGAGCAGGCGCGCCTTGTTGACCTGGTACGGGAGTTCGCTCACCACGATCGCCTCGCGACCGCGTTCGTCGATGGCCTCGACCGACGTGCGTGCACGCACCGACAGGCGCCCGCGGCCGGTCTTGTAGGCCGCGACGATCTCGGAAGCCCCGTTGATGATGCCGGCGGTCGGAAAATCCGGTCCCGGCACGAGGCGCATGAGGTCGGCCAGGCCCAGATCGGGGTCGTCGATCAGCGCAATGCAGGCGTCGATGATTTCATTGAGGTTGTGCGGCGGAATGTTGGTCGCCATGCCGACCGCGATGCCGGCCGAGCCGTTGACGAGCAGGTTCGGGATTCGGGACGGCAGCACCGCGGGTTCGTGTTCGCTGCTGTCGTAGTTGGGCGTGAAATCGACCGTTTCCTTGTCGATGTCGGCCAGCAGCTCGTGCGCGATGCGCGACATGCGCACTTCCGTGTAGCGCATGGCAGCTGCCGCATCGCCGTCCACGGAGCCGAAATTGCCCTGTCCGTCCACCAGCAGGTAACGCAGCGAGAACGGCTGCGCCATGCGCACGATCGTGTCGTACACGGCCGAGTCGCCGTGCGGGTGGTACTTGCCTATGACGTCGCCGACGATGCGCGCCGATTTCTTGTACGGCTTGTTCCAGTCGTTGCCGAGCTCGCGCATGGCGAACAGCACCCGGCGGTGCACGGGCTTCAGCCCGTCGCGGACATCGGGGAGCGCACGGCCCACGATCACGCTCATCGCGTAATCGAGGTAGGACTTGCGCATCTCGTCTTCGAGGTTGACGTGCAGGACTTCGCGCGCGATCTCGCTCATGCGGATTTCGTCGTCTTTTGCAGCCCAAGGAAGCCGGGAATTTTACCACAGCGGGTATACTTCCCGGATGCAAAAACGGCCCAATGTGGACCCTGCGGAAATCTCCAAATTCGACGCTGCGGCGCCGCGCTGGTGGGACCCCGACGGCGAATTCCGGCCCCTGCACGACCTCAATCCGGTGCGGCTCGATTACATCGAAGCGCAAGCCGGGCTCGCGGGCTCGCGGGTGCTCGACGTCGGCTGCGGCGGGGGACTGCTTGCCGAGGGAATGGCGCGTCGAGGCGCCCGGGTGACCGGCATTGACCTCGCACCCGAGGCGCTCGCGGTCGCGCGCCTGCACGCGCTCGAGGCGGGCGTCAGCGTGGAATACAAGGAAATTGCCGTCGAGGCGATTGCCGCCGCGGAGCCCGCGGGCTTCGACCTCGTGACCTGCCTGGAGATGCTCGAGCACGTGCCTGATCCGGCCGCCATCGTGGCTGCCCTCGGCCGCCTGGTACGCCCGGGCGGCGATGTTGTCTGCTCGACGATCAACCGGAACGCCAAGGCCTTCGCTCTCGCCATCGTGGGCGCCGAATACCTGATGCGGCTGCTGCCCATGGGCACGCACCAGTACGCAAGGCTCATCCGGCCTTCCGAGCTCTCGCGCTGGGCCCGCGAAGCCGGCCTCGAACTCGTCGGCCTCGCCGGGCTCGACTACGATCCCTTCAATCGCAAGGCGCGCATCCGCGCGGACGTCTCGGTCAATTACGTCGCGCATTACCGGCGCCCGATGACGCCCGCGTCCGCATGACGAGCCGCCGCGGCCTGCGCGGCGTCCTGTTCGACCTCGACGGCACGCTGCTCGACACGGCGCAGGACATGGCGGAGGCGCTCAATCGCCTGCGTGCCGTCGAAGGTCTCGAGCCCCTGGCATTCGACCGGATACGCCCCCTGGTGTCGCATGGCGCACCGAGAATGATCAAGTTCGGATTCGGCGAACTCGAGCCGGCGCGTTACGAATCGCTGCGAACCCAATTCCTCGGCTTTTACCGCGCGGCGCTCGCGGTGCACACGCGCCTCTTTGAGGGGTTCGAACGAGTGCTCGACCATCTCGAGCAATCCGGCCTGCGCTGGGGCGTGGTGACCAACAAGCCCGGCTGGCTGGCCGTGCCCTTGCTCGCCGAACTCGGTCTCGATGCACGCTGCGGCTGCGTCGTCGCCGGCGACACCCTTACCGAGCGCAAGCCGCACCCGATGCCGCTCCTGCATGCGGCAAGCCTGCTAGGGCTCGAGCCCCGCGATTGCGTGTACGTAGGCGATGCCGAGCGCGACGTGCAGGCGGCCCGCAACGCGGGCATGATTCCGCTGGTGGCCGGCTTCGGCTACCTCGGCGAGGGCGAAGACCCGGCCGCCTGGCAGCCCGAGGCGATCTTCGCGCGGCCCGAAGAGTTGATCGACTGGCTGGAATTCCGGAAATGAACCTCGACCTGACTGCCCTTCTGGTGATCCTGCTTGCCGTTGCCCTCGCGCTCGGCGCCGGCTGGTGGATGGGGCGTCGCCGTGCGGCCGCGATCGAGGCCGAGCGGACGATTGCGATCGACCGCGCCATGGACCAGCTCGACCGGCGCTTCGACGACCTCGCGGGGCGGCAGCTCCAGGAAAACATCGAGAACTTCCTGCGCCTCGCGCGCGAGAACCTGGGCGGTCACCAGCAGGCGGCGCACAGCTCGCTGAAGGAGCGTGAACAGGCGATCGAGGCGCTCATCAAGCCGATCCAGGAGTCGCTGTCGCGCACTTCCGAGGCGTTGCGCGAAATCGAGGTGGAGCGGCAGCGGGATTTCGGAAGCCTGCGCCAGCACCTCACCGACATGCGCGAATCGCACGGGGCCCTGCAACGCGAGACCCGGAATCTCGTGCAGGCCCTCAGCAAACCCCAGGTCCGCGGCCAGTGGGGCGAGATCGCCCTGCGCCGCCTGGTCGAACTCGCCGGCATGACTGCGCACTGCGATTTCGAGGAGCAGGTGCACGTCGCCGGCGAAGATGGCGCGCTGCGACCCGACATGGTCGTGCACTTGCCCGAGGGCCACGACGTCGTCGTGGACGTCAAGACCCCGCTCGATGCCTATCTCGCAGCGGTCGAGGCGCCGACGGACGAGGTACGGGCCGTGGCGCTCCGGCGTCATGCCCAGCACGTGGGAGATCGAGTGCGCCTGCTGGCGTCGAAGAACTATTCGCAGCAGTTCGCAAAAGCGCCGCAGTTCGTCGTGTTGTTCCTGCCCGGCGACCAGTTCCTGTCCGCAGCGCTCGACCAACAGCCCGAGCTGCTCGACCGCGCGATGAGCAGCAACATCATCCTGACGACGCCGTCGACGCTTCTCGCACTCCTCAAGACGGTCTACAACGGTTGGCAGAACGTGCGCCTTGCCGAGAATGCCGAGCGCATCCGCGGTCTCGCGGAGGACCTTTACGCGCGACTTTCGACTTTCCGCAATCACATGGGAAAGATCGGCAGCTCGCTGGAGGCGAGCCTGCGCGCATTCAACAGCGCAGTGGGATCGCTCGAGCGCAGCGTGCTGCCAGGCGCGCGCAAGTTCGTCGAGCTGGGCGTCCGTGCCGAAAAGCCGATCGAGGAGCTCACCGAGATCGAAGTCAGCGTGCGACTCGCTGACAGCGGTCCGCCGGCGCTCGCGCCACCCGAAGAGCATTGACCGGCGACGACGACGCAGCGACCGTGACGAAACAATCCGAGGCGCGCTCCTATTTGCCGGGGACCGGCTCACATGCGGGGCGCATCATTCTGGTGACCGGGGCGAGCGACGGCATCGGCCAGGCGCTGTCGATCGCCCTCGCCCGCCAGGGCGCAACAGTCGCCTTGCTCGGCCGAATGCAGCGCAAGCTCGCGCGCACCTACGACCGCATCGTCGAGGGCGGCGGCCCGAAGCCCGCGATCCTGCCATTCAACCTCGAGACCGCGGCAGCCGGAGAATATGGCGCGCTTTTCGAGGCGCTCGACCGCGAATTCGGCCGGCTCGACGGAATCGCGCACGTCGCAGGCATCCTCGGCGACCTCAGCCCGATCGAACAATACGACGTGCCGACGTGGTGCAAGGTCCTGCACGTCAATTTGACCGCGACGTTCATTGTCACGCGGACCCTGCTGCCGCTGCTGCGGCGCTCAGGGGATGGATCGATCATCTTCACTTCCAGCACTGCCGCTCGCCGCCCGCGCGCCTATTGGGGCGCGTACGCGGTCTCCAAGTTCGGCACTGAGGGCCTGATGCAGGTAGTCGCCCAGGAGATGGCGGGAACGACACGCATCCGCGTGAACAGCGTGAACCCGGGGCCGACCCGAACGGCGATGCGTCGCCAGGCTTTCCCTGCCGAAGATGCCGCGCGGCTTCCCGAACCGTCGGCAGTGCTCGCGCCCTTCCTGTACCTCCTGGGGCCGGCGAGCCTCGGCGTCAACGGCCAGGCGTTCGACTGCCAGTAGTCCGGGCGCCGGCCGTGTCGTGCAGTGCCTTGAGTTCGCCGTCCGTGAGCGGCCGGCTGCGGCCGCGCGCAAGCACGCGATCCATGGCGATCGGCCCGTAGCGCGTTCGCAGGATGCGATTGGCTTCGAGGCCGCAGGCTTCGAAAACCGTGCGCAGGTCCCGCGGCCTCAGGCCGACGACGGCCACTTGCAGCCAGCGGTTGCTGCCCTCGCCGCCTGTAAGAACCACGGAGGCCACTTCACCTTTCAGGCCCGCCGACGCCGCTACCTCGCGGAACCGCGCTTCGATCCCCGCATCATCAAATGCCCCGCGCACGCGCACGCTGTACTCGCTCGAGATGGCGACACCGCGCTTGGTGAGGGCCGCCGCGAGTTCGCCGTCGGTCACGAACAGCTCGAGGCCGCCATCGCGCGGAGCGAGCGGGCTGACGGGAATCCAGCGCTGGCCACTCGCCTTGGGCAGCTTTTCCATGGAACTCGGAGCGGATCCGGCGGCTCCGGAGCGCATGTCTTCCTGCGCCGGCCGGTGATACGCGATTCCCTTGTGGGCCTTGCCCGCATCGCGATCGAGACGAAGCCGCCTGCCGTCGAGCCGCACATCATCACGCTCGCCGATCGGCTGGCCGGCTGCGGCCAGCTTGCCATTCACGGTGATTCGCCCGGCGACGATCCAGGCTTCGACCTGGCGTCGCGACCCCACGCCGCGCGCGGCGAGGACCTTCTGGATTCTCTCGCGCACCGGCTTGCGGCTGGCGGCCACGCCGCTTCGACTCAACTCGCCGCGTCGGCGTCGTTGGCGGCCGGCAGTCCCGCGCGCGCGGCCTGCACCGTCGCCGGACCGTCGAAATCGAGCTGGATGCCGATGTCGTCCATGTCGCGCAGGGCAGCGAGTGACGGCATCTCGTCCAGGCTCTTGAGCCCGAAGTAATCCAGGAATTCGCGCGTCGTGCCGAGGAGTTCCGGATGCCCAGGCACCTCGCGATGGCCGACGACGCGAATCCATCCGCGTTCGGTCAGGGTGCGGACGATGTTGGGATTCACGGTCACGCCGCGAACATCCTCGATTTCGCCGCGCGTGATCGGTTGACGGTAGGCGATCAGCGCAAGTGTCTCGAGCAGTGCGCGCGAATATCGCGTTGGCCGCTCCTGCCAGAGTTTTGACAGCCGGGCGGCAAAGTGACTCCTGACCTGGAGGCGCCAGCCACTCGCGACTTCGACCAGCTCCATCGGGCGGCTCGCGCAGTCCTCGGCGAGCGCGGCGAGTGCCTTGCGGACCGCCGCAGCATCCGGCCGCTCGAATTCCTCGAAGATCTCGCGCAGCTGCTCGATTCCGAGAGGCTGCCCGTACGCCAGCAGCGCCGCTTCGATGATGCCCTTGAGTTGTGCGGTTTCCATGGCTCGTCCCGTCAGGCGGTCGTCGTGATTTCGATTTCATCGAGCGGCAGTGCATCCGGGTCGCGCTCGCCGCGCCTCACGTGCAGGGGCTGGTAGGGTTCCGCCTGCACGATCTCGACCAGCTGCTCGCGCAGGAGCTCGAGGATCGCGACAAAGGTCACTGTCACGCCGAGCCTGCCCTCTTCGGGCCGGAACAGCCGGATGAACTCGATCAGCCCGACGCCTTCAAGCAGCGCAAGCACGTCCGACATGCGCTGGCGCACTGACAGCGTTTCGCGCTGCACGTGCAGGTGGGCGAACATCGTGGCCCGCTGCACGACGTCCTTGAATGCGACCAGCATTTCCTGCAGCGCGACTTCCGGCAGGATCCGCACGACCTGGCGGTGCGTGAGCTCCGCGATCGCCGGGTGCACGTCGCGCTCGAGCCGCGGCAGGCGATCGATGTCCTCGGCGGCCTGCTTGTAGCGCTCGTATTCCTGGAGCCGGCGCACCAGCTCCGCGCGCGGGTCCTCCTCATCGTCGCCGCCGTCCGAGACACGCGGCAACAGCATGCGCGACTTGATCTCGGCGAGCATCGCGGCCATCAGCAGGTACTCACCCGCAAGTTCGAGATCAAGCTCCTGCATGAGCTGGATGTACTCCATGTACTGGCGCGTGATGTCCGCGATCGGGATGTCGAGGATATTTAGGTTCTGCCGCCGGATCATGTACAGCAGCAGGTCGAGCGGTCCCTCGAATGCCTCGAGGAACACCTCGAGCGCCTGCGGCGGGATGTAGAGGTCGCGGGGCATCTCCGTGACCGGCTCGCCGTCCACGATCGCGAACGGCATCTCTTCCTGTTGCGGCGGCGGCTCGCCCGCCGCGGCTGCGGCCTCGCTGCCATCAGCGCGCTCGAGAGATTCGGTCACCGGTACTCCAATCGAACGGCCTCACGGACGTCTGTCATTGTGGCACGCGCCGCTTCGCGCGCACGCTCGCATCCATCCGCGACAATGCCGCGGACGAGCTCCGGGTTTTCCTCGTATTCCCGCGCGCGCTGACGGATGACCTCGAGCTGCTTCAGGACTGACTCGATCACGGGCTTCTTGCAGTCGAGGCAGCCAATCCCGGCCGAGCGGCAACCCGCCTGCACCCAGGCTTGCGTCTTCTCGTCAGAATAGATCTTGTGCAGGTCCCAGACCGGGCACTTGTCCGGATCGCCCGGATCGCTGCGGCGCGCACGGGCAGGGTCAGTCTTCATGGCCTTGAGCTTTTTCTGGACGCTGTCCGGGTCTTCGCGCAGTCCGATGGTGTTTCCATAGGACTTCGACATCTTGCGCCCGTCGAGCCCGGGAACCTTGGGGGTCTTCGTCAGCAAGGCCGATGGCTCCGCCAGGATCGCGCGTCCGCCGCCTTCGAGGTTTCCGAGGAGTCGCTCGCGGTCCGCGACGGTCAGCTGGGCGCCTGACGCGATCAAGGCGCGCGCCTGGACCAACGCCCCGGCATCCCCGCCTTCCTGGAACTTCCGGCGCAGCTCCGCGTACTTTGTCGCGTTGCGGGTGCCCAGGCGTTTCATGGCAGCTTCGACTTTCGCTTCGAAGTCCGGCTCTCGACCGTAGATATGATTGAAGCGCCGGGCAATCTCGCGCGTGATCTCGACGTGTGCGACCTGGTCCTCGCCGACAGGCACGTACTCTGGCCGGTACATCAGGATGTCGGCGCTCTGCAGCAGCGGGTAACCCAGGAAACCGTACGTGCTGAGGTCCTTGTCCTTCAATTGCTCGATCTGGTCCTTGTAGGTCGGCACTCGCTCGAGCCAGGAAATCGGCGTGATCATCGAAAGGATCAGGTGTAGTTCCGCGTGTTCCGGGATGCGCGACTGCACGAAGATCGTGCAGGCGCTCGGGTTCAGGCCGGCCGCCAGCCAGTCGATCAGCACCTCGTTCGTATTGGCCTTGAGATCGACCGTATCCTCGTAGCCCGTCGTCAAGGCGTGCCAGTCGGCCACGAAGAAGAAGCACTCATAGTTGTATTGCAGCTCCACCCAGTTCGCCAGCGCGCCGTGGTAATTGCCGAGATGCAGCGGGCCGGTTGGGCGCATGCCCGAAACGACGCGGGAGTTCTGGCCTGGCTTGCTGGACATGCTTCGACTCTAGCGGAAGTGAAGCCCGAAGGCTGCCGCGAGCAAGCCCACGATGGCCTCAACCGGACCCTGGATGACCGGCCACAGCACGCGCGTCGCGAGCAGGATCAGCACGGCAAACAAGCCAAACGGCGCCATCTTCTGGAGCAGTGTGCTCAAGGATCCGCGCGGCAGGAGGTTGATCAAGACCTGGCCACCGTCGAGCGGCGGAATCGGCAGCATGTTGAAGACCGCGAGCATCACGTTGAAGAAGATGCCATAGGTCGCCATCTCACCGATCCACTGGCCCGCGGTTCCGAGTGCCACGCGCTCGGACAGCATCATGAGGAATGCCCAGACAATCGCCATCGCGATATTGGCGGCGGGCCCGGCTGCGGAAACCCAGACCATGTTGGCTCGCGGATTGCGCATGTTGCGCGCATCGACCGGCACGGGCTTCGCCCAGCCAAACAGCAGGTTGCCGGGCAGCAGCAACAGGATCGCGGGCACGAGTACGGTTCCGACCGGATCCACGTGCCGGATCGGGTTGAGGCTCAGGCGCCCCAGGGATTCAGCCGTGCGGTCGCCGAAATGCCTGGCCAC
>DATBSX010000299.1:0-2719 GCA_036559565.1 Steroidobacteraceae bacterium
CGCGTGACGCTCGCGCGCGCGATCCCGCGCGATTCGCGGGACTGCACGACCTGCCATACGACCAGCCGCACACAGCTCAGCGGTTTCGTCACCGGCAAGCCGATGTTCGACGGCATCGATACCTCCAAGGTCACGGACATCTCCGGGCTCGACATGAACTGGGATTACCTGAAGCGGCTGCGCGACATCTGGCCGCGGAAACTCGTCATCAAGGGCATCGTGACGCGCGATGACGCGGAACTTGCCGTCGAGCATGGCGTGGACGGCATGATCGTCTCGAATCACGGCGGGCGCGCGGAAGACAGCGGCAGGCCTTCGATCGACAGCCTCGTGGAAGTCGCGGCCGGCGTCCAGGGCCGGGTTCCGGTGCTCGTCGATGGCGGATTCCGCCGCGGTACGGATATCTTCAAGGCGCTCGCGCTCGGCGCAAATGCCGTCGGTATCGGACGGCCTTACATCTGGGGCCTAGCGTCTTTCGGGCAGGAGGGCGTCGAGAAAGTCCTCGATATCCTGCGCGGCGAGCTGCTCATTGCGATGCGCCAGGCGGGCACGCGCAGCATCGCGGAAATCAAGCCGTCATTCGTGGTGGACAACCGGCGCGGGTAGTAGTTCCAACCCACGTTTTCCCGGCGGAAGCTGAAATAATCCCGCCCCTGCGGCTGTCTACTCCACGAGGCGCGGATCCGCGCCGGCAGGGAAAACCCGATGTTACTGGCCTTTCTGGCATTTCTGGGCGGCGTGCTGACGATCCTCAGCCCCTGCGTGCTGCCCGTCCTGCCGTTTGCGTTCGCGCGCAGCGACCAGCCCTTCGCCAAGAGCACGCTGCCGCTGCTGCTCGGCATGGCGCTGACATTCGCGGCGATCGCGACCCTGGCCGCGGTCGGCGGCGGCTGGGCCGTGCAACTGAACTCGCTCGGCCGCACGATTGCGCTCATCGTGCTAGCCCTCTTCGGCGTCGCGCTGCTCTCGAGGCGCGCAGCCGACATTCTTTCGCGCCCCTTCGTCGCCTTCGGCAATCGCATCGTGCAGGCCGCGGGCAACCGCAACGCCCCGGTCGTGGTGCAATCCGCGCTGCTCGGCGTCGCGATGGGATTTCTCTGGGCGCCTTGCGCCGGGCCGATCCTCGGCCTGATCCTGACCGGCGCCGCGATCAGCGGCCCGAGCTCGCAGACGACGATCCTGCTTTTTTCCTATGCGCTCGGCGCCGTCGTTTCGCTCGCCCTCGCCGTGCTGATCGGCGGGCGCGTGTTCGCGGCGCTCAAGGGCTCGCTCGGCGCGGGTGAATGGGTCCGTCGCGGCCTTGGTGTCGCGGTGCTGCTCGCCGTCGCCGCCATCGCGCTCGGCTGGGACACGGGCGTGCTGACGCAGCTGTCCTCGAGCCGTACGAACCGCCTCGAGCAGGCCCTGATCAACGCACTGCCGGACAGCACGGCGGATGCCGGCAACGCGCCGGGGCGGCCGCCCGAGGGCCAACTGCCGGCGCTCGGCGGCGCCGTCGCCTGGCTCAACACGCCGCCGCTCACACCGCAATCCTTGCGCGGCAAGGTCGTGCTGGTCGATTTCTGGACTTACTCCTGCATCAACTGCCTGCGCGCCCTGCCGTACGTGAAGGCCTGGAACGACCGCTACAAGGATCACGGGCTCGTCGTCATCGGCGTGCACACGCCCGAGTTCGCGTTCGAGAAGGATGAAGGCAACGTACGCCGCGCGGTGCAGGACCTTGCCGTCACGTATCCGGTCGCGCTCGACAACGACTACGCGATCTGGCGCGCCTTCAACAACCGCTACTGGCCGGCCCACTATTTCATCGACGCGCATGGGCAGGTTCGCGGCCACCATTTTGGCGAGGGCGAATACGACGAGTCCGAGCGCCTGATCCGCGAATTGCTGCAGGACGCGGGGCAGACGAACCTGCCGCCGCCCGTCAGCGCGGTCGCCGCCGACGGCGTTCAGAGCGCCGCGGACAACGCCAACATCGCGTCGCCGGAAACCTACGTCGGCTACGGCCGGGCGGAGAATTTCAGTTCGCCCGGCGGGTTCGCGCACGATGCATCGAAGGACTACGCCGCCCCGGACGACTTGCAGCGCAACCAGTGGGCGCTCGCGGGCCCCTGGACCGTGAGTCCGGAGAATGCGCGACTCAATGCCGCGGGCGGCCGACTCAGCTTCCGGTTCCGTGCGCGCGACCTGCATCTCGTGCTGGGACCGGGGGAAGCCGGCCGTCCGATCCGCTTTCGCGTGACGCTCGACGGCCAGCCGCCTGGAAAGGACAGCGGCGTCGACATCGATGCGAACGGCGAAGGCGTCGTGCGTGAACAGCGCCTGTATCAGCTCATCCGTCAGTCGGACGGCGTTCGCGACCGTACGTTCACCATCGAATTCCTCGATGCCGGCGCCGAGGCATTTGCATTCACCTTCGGTTGACCCCACTCAGGCAGCACCATGAACACCGATCTTCCCCTCCGCTCCCGCAGGCAGTTTCTCCTGAATACGCTCGCGGCCTGCGCCTGCATTGCCTGCGAGAACCGGCCCGCGTCCGGCGCAACGCCGTCGAGCCCGGCGCGCAGCAGCACCGTCACGATCGAGAATTTTTCGGCCGCGGGCGCGAGCGAAGGCAGCGTGACCGTTGCGCGGGTCGTCAAGACCGAAGAGGAATGGCGCAAGCTCCTGTCGCCGGATTCCTATCGCATCACGCGGCAATCAGGTACGGAGCGGGCCT
>DATBSX010000300.1:0-2034 GCA_036559565.1 Steroidobacteraceae bacterium
CTCGAGGGCAATCGCCTCGCCATCCAGATGCCGGGCTACCAGAACCGCATCGAGGCGACCTACCAGGACGGCCGGTTCGAGGGGACGCTCTACATCCTGCGGCCGCGCGGGATCGTCCGGGAACTGCGCCTCGTCGCGATGCCCGGCGAAACCTGGCGGTTTTTCCCGAAGCCCGATGCCGCCCCGCTCGATTTCTCCGGACGCTGGGCGCTCACGTTCAAGGACGCGGACGGCGAAGAGAGTCCGGCGATCGCCGAGCTCACGCAGAACGGCTACGAGGTGACCGGCACGGTGCTGCGCGCGAGCGGCGATGACCGCTTCATTGCGGGCGAGGCGCGCGGCGATACGCTCTTCCTCTCGCGCTTCGACGGCGGCACGGCCTACCTCTATCTCGGCCGCCTCGGCAGCGACGGCGTGCTCGCGGGCGACCAGTTCACGGGCGGCGGCTCGCAGGAATCCTTCTCCGGCCGTCGCGACCCGACTGCACGCCTCGACAACCAGGCCGGGCAGACGGCGCTGAGGCCGGGCGTCGACCGGCTCGCATTCAGCTTCCCCGACATCGAAGGCAACCTGCAGACCTATCCCGATGCGCGCCACGCCGGCAAGGTCGTGCTGATCACGGTCGGCGGCAGCTGGTGCCCGAACTGCCATGACGAAGCCATCTTCCTGAAGGAGCTGCTCGCGAGCCGCGGCGGGCGCGGCCTCGAGGTCATCCAGCTCATGTTCGAGCGCACGCTGGACTTTGCGAGCTCGGCCAAGGCCGCTCGCGATTTCGTCGACAAGTTCTCGATCGACTATCCCGTGCTGATCGCGGGCACGGTCACGGACAACGACGTGCTGAAGAAGCTGCCGCAGATCGCGGCTTTCAAGGCCTACCCGACGCTCTTCGTCATCGACCGCAAGGGTATCGTGCGCAGGATCCACACCGGGTTCGCGGGCCCGGCGACGGGCGCCTATCACCAAGAGCAGGACCAGGAGCTCGGCGCCCTGGTCGACGCACTCTTGAACGAGCCCGGCTGACGTGCCCTCCTTCGACGTCGTCTCGGAAATCGATTCGCACGAGCTCGCGAATGCCGTGGACCAGGCGAATCGCGAGGTGTCACAGCGCTTCGATTTCCGCGACACCGGGGCGAATTTCGAGCTGGGCGATCACCTGATCACGCTGCACGCCCAGGTCGATTTCCAGCTCAAGCAGATGCTCGATATCCTGAAGCTGAAGCTCGCCAAGCGCGGCATCGACGTCGTCTGCCTCGAGCCCGGCGAGCCGGAAATCAACCTGAGCGCGGCCAAGCAGGCGCTCGTGCTGCGCCACGGCATCGACGCCGACAGCGGCCGCAGGCTCCAGCGCCTCATCAAGGACTCGAAGCTGAAGGTGCAGGCGTCCATCCAGGGCGACCAGCTGCGGGTGACCGGCAAGCAGCGCGACGACCTCCAGGAAGCGATGGCCCTGATCCGCAAGGCCGGCCTCGACCGGCCGCTGCAATTCAAGAACTTCCGCGACTGACCGCGATGCGCGCGGTGTTCCTCGATTTCGGCACCGTCAGCAATGGCGACCTCGATCCCGCGCCGCTGCAGCGTGTCGTGCCGGGCATCGTCATCCATGCACAGACGCCCCAGGCCGAAGTGCCCGCGCGCGTCGCGGGTTTCGAGGCTGTCTTCGCCAACAAGTCCGTGATCGACCGCGCGACGATCCGCGCGAACCCGCAGCTGAAGATGATCGCGCTCACCGCGACCGGCGTCGACAACGTGGACCTTGCGGCGGCCCGGGAAGCCGGGGTCGCGGTGTGCAACTTGCGCGACTACTGCACCGCGTCCGTCGCGCAGCATGTCTTCGCGTTGTTGCTCGCCCTCACGCACCGGCTCGCGGATTACCACGCGCTGGTACGCAGCGGCCAGTGGCAGGAGGCGAAGCAGTTCTCGGTGTTTCCGTACCCGATCCGCGAGTTGCAGGGCCGGGTATTCGGCATCGTCGGCTATGGCACGCTCGGCAAGTCCGTTGCCGGACTCGCGCGTGCTCTTGGCATGCGGGTCGAG
>DATBSX010000301.1:0-4181 GCA_036559565.1 Steroidobacteraceae bacterium
GCCGAGCTTGTGCTCGACGCTCGCGCAACTGACGCCATTGGCCGTGCCGGGCTTGCCCTCGGCGTCGGGCAGGAATTTCGGCACCAGGAACATGCTGATGCCGCGCGAGCCCGCGGGCGCGTCCGGGAGCTTGGCGAGTACCAGGTGGATGATGTTCTCGGTCAGGTCGTGCTCGCCGCTCGTGATGAAGATCTTGGTTCCGGTGATGCGATACGTGTCGGGGCCATCCGGCTCGGCGCGCGTGCGCATGAGGCCCAGATCGGTGCCCGCGTGCGCTTCGGTCAACACCATCGTTCCGCTCCACACCCCGCTCACGAGCTTCGGCAGGTAGATTCGGCGCATCTCCTCGGTGCCTCGCTTGTCGAGGCAGAGGACGGCGCTGTCAGTGAGCCCGCTGTAGAGTTTCCAGGACATGTTCGCGGAGACGAACATCTCGCCGACGACACCCCCGATGCTCTCCGGCAAGCCCTGCCCGCCCGCCTCCGCGGGCCCGCAGAGCGCGGCCCATCCGTCGTCCACGTACTGGCGGTAAGCGGCGGCAAAGCCGGGTGGGGTGACGACGCGCCCGTCTTCCAGGCGGCGCACCCCGATGCGGTCGCCGGCTTCGTTGGTCGGGGCGACCACGTCCTCGGCAAAGCGCGCCGCCCCTTCGAGGACGCCCTCGATCAGCTCGGCATTGATGTCGTCGCGGCCGAGCGCAGCGTAGTGGGCCGTCGCGCCCAGCACCTCGTGCAGGACGTAGCGGAATTCACGGAGGGGCGCCTTGTAGGCCGGCATGCAGCGCCTGCGCCCTAGCTCGCCGCTTCGGCGCAGGTGATACAGCGGTCGGAATACGGCAGCGCCTGGAGCCGGCGATCGCCGATCGGCTGTCCGCAACGGCTGCAGGTGCCGTAGCTGCCCGCGTCCATCTGGGCGAGCGCGCGGTTGATCTGCGCGAGCTCGGCGGCCGTCGCCTCGCCGATGCCGGCGAGCACGGCGTCGTTTTCCATCTGCACGACCTGCTCCGCAAAGTCCTTGTCGAGCGGCCCGGACGAGCGCGTGATGTCGGCGCGCACCTTGGCGGCGCGCGCCAGCAGTTCCTGTTTCTGCTGCTCGAGTTTCTGCCGGACTGACGCGAACTCGGTGGGCATGAGGACCCTCGGCTGACGAGGGCGGTGGCATGCAGCCACCGCCCCGGGTCCCGTCAGTTTACCTGTACTTCGACCGTCCTGGGCTTCGGCGCGGGCGTCTTGGGCACCCGGACCTTCAGCACGCCGTTCCGGCTCTCAGCCTGGATCGCGGCGACATCGGCGTCTTCGGGCAGCCTGAAGCTGCGCGAGAAATTGCCGTAGAAGCTTTCGACGCGGTGGACTTTCTCGTCCTGGTGCTCGGCTTCCTTCCGGCGTTCGCCGCTGATCGTGATCACGTTCTCTTCAACCGTGACCCTGACGTCTTCCTTGCTCACTTCGGGCAGCTCGGCCTTGATGAGGTAGTCGGTCTCGGTCTCGGAAATGTTGGCCACCGGCGTCCAGGCCGGCGCAACACCCTCGTCCACGGCACCCTGGCGCGCGGCTGCCAGCCGGCTGAAGAACGGGTTGTAACGCGCGAAAATGTCGTCCAGTTCCCGCATGGGTTCCCAGCGAATCAGTGTCATGTTCATGTCTCCTTCCGCCCGTCGCGGGCTTGGCATGCTGAATGGGATCGCCCCCGGCCGCTTTCAAGGCCGGTTCGGGCCAGAATCGGGCATTGACCGAGCGGTTTGCTAGGCATCGGCCCGCGCCCGTAAACTCGGTGGAGGCAGGCCGGCAGGATTCGGCATGCGTGAACGAGGAAGTCCATGGGCCGCGATCACAACCCCGTGCCCGGCAAGTGGTACGAGAGTCTCGACGACGAAGAGGTCTTCAAGGTCCTGTCCGTGGACGAGGACGCGGAGCTCATCGAGCTGCAGTACGAGGACGGCGACATCGAGGAGATCGACTACGAGACCTGGCAGGAGCTCGATCTCGACCTCACGGACGAGCCGGAAGGCTGGTCGAGTTCCGATGACGACGATGAGGACGACGACGACCTCGACGACGACGAGGATGACGACTGGGATGATGACGAGGACGAGGACGAAGACGACGACGAGGAAGACGACGGTTACGGCGATCGCGACGACTATTGATCCCTGAACCACGGCCGGCAAGCGCCTTCGGCGGAACCTGCTCCGCGGTCCCCGGTCCAAGGGACAGGACACCCCCGGGGCCCCGCATGAAAACCGCACTCCTCCCGATTCCCGCTCTCCTCCTCGCCGCCTGCGTCAGCTCCGGCCCGCAGTCGCAGCTCGGCACCGAGGAGAAGGCCCGGCAGCAGATCAGGCTGACGCGCACGAGCGACTGCGTCTTTCAGTCGACGATCGACGGGTTCGTCGCGCTCGACAACACGCACGTCGTGCTGAACGCCATGGGCCAGCGCAAGGCCTACCTCGTGGAGATTGAAGGCGCCTGCTTCGACATCAAGAACCAGTCGACGCTCGCCGCGATCGACGCCGACCAGAATGGCCAGATCTGCGGCTTCAGTCGCGACTCGATCGCTTACCGGCGGATGGGCATGGTCGAGAACTGCCGCATCCTCGGAATCGAGCAGCTGTCCGATGAGCGCCGCAACGCGCTGGGCGTCGGGGCGCCGCCGCCGAAGCCCAAGAAGGAAGCAAAGCCGAAGCCGGAAGAGAAGGCGGGCGAAGCGAAATAGCCGCCGCGCACGGCGCGGACCTGCGGCCCGGCGCGCCGCTCAGTAAGATGCCCGGCATGAACCGCCCCGTCTCCACGGTGCCGACGGCCGCCCTGCAGGCGCTGAAGGACATGCTCGGTCCGGGCGGCTGGCTCGAGTCCGCCGCCGATCGCGAGCCATACGAAATCGACTTCCGGCGGCTGCATCGCGGCAATACGCCGCTCGTCGCATTGCCGGATTCGACCGCGCGCGTTGCCGGCGTCGTCGAGTTGTGCGCGCGCGAGCGCATCGGCATCGTGCCGCAGGGCGGCAACACCAGCTATTGCGGCGGCGCGACGCCGCGCCCGTCAGGCAACGAGATCCTGCTGTCGCTGCGCCGCCTGCGCCGGATCCGCGCCGTCGATGCAGAGAACGATTCGCTGACGGCCGAAGCCGGCTGCGTGCTTGCCGAGCTGCAGGCGGCTGCCGCATCGGCCAACCGGCTGCTGCCGATGTCGCTCGGCTCGGAGGGCAGCGCGACCCTGGGCGGAATCATTTCGACCAACGCCGGCGGCACCGCGGTGCTGCGCTACGGCATGATGCGCGCCCTCGTGCTCGGTCTCGAGGTCGTGCTGCCCGACGGGCGGGTGCTCGACCAGCTCTCCGCGCTGCGCAAGGACAACACGGGCTACGACGTGAAGCAGCTCTTCATCGGCGCCGAGGGCACGCTCGGGGTGGTGACGGCGGCGGCACTCCGGCTTTTCCCGCGGCCCGCCGCGACGGCGACCGCCTTCGCAGCCCTCGAATCGCCGGCGGGCGCCCTCGCCCTGCTCTCGCGCCTGCGCGAGGCGCTCGGCGACACCGTGACGACCTTCGAGCTGGTCCCGCGGATCGCGCTCGAGTTCGTCTGCCGCCATGTCCCGGGCGGCCGCGATCCCTTCGCGGCCGCGCACGCCTGGTACGTGCTCGCCGAGGCGACGCTCGCCGCGGAGGATGCCGCATTCCCGGAGCGGTTCACCGCGACGTTCGCTCGCGCAATCGACGACGGCATCGCCTCGGACGCCGTGATCGCCTCGTCAGGCAGCGAGCGCGATGCGCTCTGGCGGCTGCGCGAGGCGATTCCGGAGGCGCAGGGCCGCGAGGGCGCGAGCCTCAAGCACGATGTCTCGGTCGAGCCGGCGAAGCTGCCGGAATTCATCGAGGCGGGGCACACGATGCTCGAGCGCCTCGCGCCCGGCGCGCGGCTCGTCGCGTACGGCCACCTCGGCGACGGGAACCTGCATTACAACCTGAGCGAGCCTGCGGGCGGCGACGGCGGGCGGCTGGCGTCGCGCTCCGACGAGATCCGCCGCGCGGTGCACGACCTCGTCGCGAGCCACGGCGGCAGCATCAGCGCGGAGCACGGAATCGGCCAGTCCAAGGTCGGCGAGCTCGAGCGCTACGAGGACCCGGCGGCGCTCGACCTGATGCACCGGCTCAAGCGCGCGATCGACCCGGATGGAATCATGAAT
>DATBSX010000302.1:0-6237 GCA_036559565.1 Steroidobacteraceae bacterium
CCGTTCGCGTCGATGTCGAAGGTGACCTCGATCTGCGGCATGCCGCGCGGCGCCGGCGGGATGTCCGACAGGTCGAACTTGCCGAGCGACTTGTTGTCCGTCGAGCGGTCACGCTCGCCCTGAAGCACGTGAATCGTCACGCCGCTCTGGTTGTCGTCGGCCGTCGAAAAGACCTGCGTCGCCTTGGTCGGGATCGTGGTGTTCTTCTCGATCAGCCGCGTCATGACGCCGCCCAGGGTCTCGATGCCGAGCGACAGCGGCGTGACGTCGAGCAGGAGCACGTCCTTGACGTCGCCAGCGAGCACGCCGCCCTGGATCGCGGCGCCGACGGCGACCGCCTCATCCGGGTTGACGTCCTTGCGCGGCTCCTTGCCGAAGAAGTCCTTCACCGCTTTCTGCACCAGCGGCATGCGCGTCTGGCCGCCCACCAGGATCACTTCGTCCACTTCGCTGATCGAAAGGCCCGCGTCCTTCAACGCGATGCGGCAGGGCTCGACCGTGCGGCTGACGAGATCCTCGACCAGCGATTCGAGCTTCGCGCGCGTGAGCTTGAGCGTCAGGTGCTTGGGACCCGAAGCGTCGGCGGTGATGTACGGCAGGTTGATCTCGGTCTGCTGGCCCGAGGACAGCTCGACCTTGGCCTTTTCCGCCGCTTCCTTCAGGCGCTGCACCGCGAGCGGATCCTTGCGCACGTCGACGCCGCTCTCCTTCTGGAACTCGGCCGCGACGTAGTCGATGATCCGGCGGTCGAAGTCCTCGCCGCCGAGGAAGGTGTCGCCATTCGTGGACATGACCTCGAACTGGCGCTCGCCGTCGACGTCCGCGATCTCGATGATCGATATGTCGAAGGTGCCGCCGCCGAGGTCATAGACGGCGATCTTGCGATCCTTGCCTTTCTTGTCCATGCCGTAGGCGAGTGCCGCGGCCGTCGGCTCATTGATGATTCGCCGCACGTTGAGGCCCGCGATGCGGCCGGCGTCCTTGGTCGCCTGGCGCTGCGCGTCGTTGAAATACGCCGGGACCGTGATGACGGCATCCGTGACGGTCTCGCCGAGGTAATCCTCGGCTGTCTTCTTCATCTTCATGAGCACGCGCGCGGAAATTTCCTGCGGCGCCATCATCTTGCCCTGGGCCTCGAGCCACGCGTCGCCGTTCTCGGCGCGCACGATCTTGTAGGTCTCGAGCGGGATGTCCTTCTGGACGACCGTGTCGTCGAAGCGCCGGCCGATGAGGCGCTTGACCGCATGGAAGGTGTTCTGCGGATTGGTGACCGCCTGGCGCTTGGCCGGCTGGCCAACCAGGATCTCGCCGTCCTTCGTGAAGGCGACGACCGAGGGCGTGGTCCGGTCGCCCTCGCTGTTTTCAATGACCTTGGGTGCCGCACCCTCCATGACGGAAACACAGGAGTTCGTGGTGCCGAGGTCGATTCCGATGATTTTGGACATGAATAAGGTCCCGGAAAGTGAGTCTGGTCGTGGTTGTGGGGCCGTCGCGGGGCGGTTTCAACCGCCGGACGGGGTGTTGTCGGAGATCGTCGGGGCCGAGGAAACGATGACCCGCGCGGGCCGCAGCAGGCGGCCGTTCAGCAGCCAGCCCTTCTGGATCACCTTGAGCACCGTATGGGGCGGCTGTTCGGCCGAAGCCTGCATGGCTATCGCCTCATGCTGGGCCGGATCGAAGGGCTGGCCCACGGGATCGAATTGCGTGAGGCCCGCGCTTTCGAACGCCTTGAACAGGAGCCGCAGGGTCGCTTCCTGCCCCTGGGCGAGGGTCGCGGCGTCGGCGGTCGCGGCGGACTCCTGCGCCAGCGCCAGCGTGTCGGCGACCGGCAGCAGGTTCGAGGCGAAGCGCTCGACGCCGTACTGCCGGGCCGATTCAACCTCGCGTGCGGAGCGCTTGCGGACGTTTTCGAGTTCGGCGATCGCGCGCAGGAAATCGGCGCGGTGCTGCTCGGCCCGGCCCTCCGCCTCCGCCAGCCGGGAACCCGCGCTCCCGCCGTCGGGGGACGCCCCGTTCTCCGGAGCCTCGTCGGGCCGCTCGGTGTCGATGTCGCTCATGCGCGTGGGGGGTGGGGCTCAGTCGCGCGAATTCAAGGCGGAGCCCAGCATCCGTGCCGCGATTTCCACGACCGGGATCACCCGCTCATAGGCCATGCGGGTCGGGCCGATGACGCCGAGCACGCCGACCACGCGGTCGTCCTGCGTATAGGGCGCGACGACCACGCTGCAGTCGTCGAGGATCTGGTAGCCCGATTCATGACCGATGAAGATCTGGACGCCATCCGCGTGCAGGCTCTGGTCGAGCAGGTGCAGGATGTCGCGCTTTTCATTGAACGCCTCGAAGATACGGCGCAGCCGATCGACGTTCGAAAGTTCGGCAAATCCCATGAGGTTGGTTTCGCCGGCGACGAACATGTCCGCATCCCGGGCTGGGGGCTCTTCCGCAAACGCCCTCTGGGCGAGCGTAATGGCATCCACCATCATGCGATTCATCTGCTCGCGGGTTTCCTGCAGCTGCGAGACGAGGCGCGCGCGCACGCCCGTCAGTTCCTGCCCTGCGAACAGCTCGTTCAGGTAAGCGGCGGCGCGCCGCAACTCTTCGGGAGAGAAATGGCGATCGAGCTGCACGACCCGGTTCTGCACCTCGCGGCCATTGACGACGAGGATCGTCAGCACGCGGTTCCCGGAAAGGCTGACGAACTCGATCTGCGACAACGAGGCGTGGGTTTCGCGCGGCACGGTCACGACGCCGGCGAGCCGCGTCAGTCCCGACACGAGTTGCGATGCCGCGGCGACGAGCGCCTTCGGGTCGCTTGCTCGCATGTCGAAGTGGCGCTTGAGCTCGGCGATCTCGGCCTGGCCCGGCGGCTGGTAACGCAGCAGGGCGTCGACAAAATAGCGATAACCCTTGTCGGTCGGGACGCGGCCTGCCGACGTATGCGGCGAGCTCACGAAACCGTGTTCCTCGAGGTCCGCGATCACGTTCCGGATCGTCGCCGGCGACAGGCTGAGGCCCGATTCCCGCGTCAGCGTGCGTGAGCCGACAGGCTGGCCGTCGCGGATGTAACACTCAACGAGCGTGCGCAGGAGCTGTTGCGCCCGATCGTTCGGCTCGGCGTCGACACCGCGGGTCGCGTCCGGCATAAGTCCCTGTTACAAAAGGAAAATGACAATTGGTTCGATTGCAGCGGTCAAACTAGCAATCGCACTCCTCGAGTGTCAAGGACTGTGGCCCGGCACGGGCCTGCATGCTAAAAGGTCCGCAAAACCTGATGAACAAGCACTTCTCCCGCATCGCCCTGGTCGGCAAGGTCGAGGACGCCCGGGTCGCCGACTCGCTGGCGGCACTCGCCACGCACCTGCGCGGCCGCGGAGTCACGGTCTCCATCGATCGCGAGGCGGTGGTCGACGGGCTGCCCGAAGGCCTGGTGCGCAAGCCCATCGCGGAGCTCGGTTGCGATGCGGACTTGATTGTCGCGATCGGCGGCGACGGCACCCTGCTCTTCGCCGCGCAACTAGCCCTCGACCGCGGCGTGCCGCTCCTCGGCGTCAATCGCGGCCGGCTCGGCTTCCTAGCCGACGTGCTCCCGGACGAGATGATTGGAAACCTCGATGCAGTGATCGAGGGCCGTTATGAAACCGACCAGCGCCAGCTGCTCGCAGCCCGGCTCACGTTCGCGGACGGGCGCAAGCGCGACTATCGCGCACTCAATGACGTCGTGGTGCAGCGCCAGGAAACCGGGCGCATGGTCGAGCTCGAAGTCTGGATAGACGGCTCTCTCGTCAACACGCATGGCGGCGATGGCCTCGTCATTGCGAGCTCGACCGGGTCAACGGCCTATGCCCTCTCCTGCGGCGGCCCGATCATCCATCCGTCGCTCGGCGCCGTCGTAATCGCGCCGATCTCTCCACACACCTTGTCGGACCGCCCGATCGTCCTCACGCGCGAGAGCCGCATCGAGATCCGCCTCGTCGCGCGCTCGGGTGCGCGCGCGCAGGTCACCTGCGACGGCTTCCTGCTCGATGCCATCGAGGTCGACTCGCGACTTTCAATCGGGCCCGCGAGCGAGGTCATCACGCTGCTGCACCCGCCGGGCCACGATTTCTTCCGCCTGCTGCGCTCGAAACTCCATTGGGGCCGCAGCGGCCGCTCCGGCACCGAGGAATACTGAGGTGCTCGCGCACCTGCAGATCCGCGACCTCGCGGTGATCGACGCGGCCGAGCTCGAGCTCCAGGGCGGCCTCACGGCGCTCACGGGCGAAACCGGCGCCGGCAAGTCCATCATCGTGGACGCGGTGATGCTGGCGCTGGGCGGCCGCGCGAGTGCCGACATGCTGCGCCACGGCGCGGAGCGGGCGGAAATCACCGCGACATTCGAAGCCGCCGCGGACGCTCCGCTCAGCCGCTGGCTCGACGAGCAGGCGATCGAGGCGCCGGACGGCGAACTCGTGCTGCGGCGAGTGATCGGCCGCGACGGCCGCTCGCGGCAGTACGTGAACGGCCAGGCGCTGCCCGCGCAGAGCGTGCGCGAGCTCGGCAAGCACCTGATCGACATCCACGGCCAGCAGGAATTCCAGTCGCTCGTCGGTCGCGAAACGCAGCGCGAGATCGTCGATGCGCACGGCGTCCCGGGCACGCAGACGGGCGAGGTCGAGGCACTCGCCGCCGCGTGGCGGCAGCACAGCGCGGAGCGGGATGAGCTGGCCGCTGTGGCGCGCGACCGCGGTGCGCGGATCGAGCTCCTGCGCTACCAGGTCGGCGAACTCGAGGCGCTCGGCCTCGCAGCCGGTGAGGCGCAGGCCCTCGTCGAGGAGCGCAATCGCCTTGCGAATCGCGGGCGCCTCGCCGAAAGCGCCCAAGGCGCGCTCGCCCTCTGCTACGAGGGCGACGGCACCGACGCGCACGCCCTCGCGGCGCGCGCCACCGGCATGCTGCGCGGTGTAGCCACCCTCGATCCGCGCATCGAGCCGGCGCTCGCACTCGTCGAGGAATCGCTGATTGCACTCGGCGAAGCCGGCTCGCAGCTTGCGGCCTACCTGGAGGGACTCGATGCCGATCCGGCGCGGCAGGACGCGGTCGAGCGCCGGGTTGCCGCGCTCGAGGACCTTGCGCGCAAACATCGCGTCGAGGCGTCCGCGCTGCCTGCAAAGCTCGAGGAATTGCGGTCCGAACTCGCGGCGCTGGAACAGTCCGATCTCGTCCTGGTCGGGCTCGATGAGCGGATTGCGGACATCCGCAGGCGCTACGACGCCGCCGCGGCCGCGCTCACGGCCGCTCGCCGCGCCGCGGCCCGCAAACTCGCGACCGCGGTGACCGGTCTCATGCGCCAGCTCGGCATGCCCGGCGGGCGCTTCGAAATCGCGGTCGAGACCGACACAGCGTCGGATCCGCAGGCGACCGGCGCCGATCGCATCGAATTCCTCGTGAGCGCGAACCCCGGCGAGCCGCCAAAGGCCGTCGCGAAGGTCGCCTCCGGCGGAGAACTGTCCCGCATCAGCCTCGCCGTGCAAGTCGCCTGCGCGCGCCGAAGCGCCCGCACCTGCATGATCTTCGACGAGGTGGATGCCGGCATCGGCGGCGGCGTCGCCGAGATCGTCGGCCGCAAGCTGCGCGAGCTCGGCGCACGCGGCCAGGTGCTCTGCGTCACGCATCTCGCGCAGGTCGCGAGCCAGGCCCACCACCAGCACCGCGTGACCAAGCTCACGGACGGCCGCACGAGCCGCACGGTCGTCGCGGCGCTCCGGCAGGACGAGCGCGTCGAGGAACTCGCGCGGATGCTGGGCGGGCTCGAGATCACGCGCAAGGCGCGCGATCACGCGCGCGAAATGCTGAAGACGTCGGAATCGGCCGGCTGAGCCGGCCTTCGGTCAGCTGCGCTTGCGGCGGTGCGGACAGGCCTCACGGCGGCAGCGGCCGTAGAGGATCAGGTTGTGCTCTTCGATGGCGAATCCGAGCCGGCTCGCGACGTCGTTCTGCCGGCGCTCGATGCCGCAGTCGACGAACTCTTCCACGCGGCCGCAGTCCATGCAGATGATATGGTCGTGGTGCTCGCCCTCGTTCAATTCAAAAACCGCCGTGCCGCCCTCGAAATGATGGCGCTTGACGAGCTGCGCCGTCTCGAATTGCGTCAGCACCCGGTAAACCGTCGCAAGGCCGATATCCTCGCTCTGGTCGATCAGGGCGCGGTAGATGTCCTCGGCCGAGAGGTGGCGACCGTGATTGCCGGCGAGGATCTCG
>DATBSX010000303.1:0-4171 GCA_036559565.1 Steroidobacteraceae bacterium
GCGCTCCTGCGCCGCTCCGTCGAGCTCGCGCAATCCGCCCGCGACCGTTATCGCCACGATCATCCCGGTGACCGGCGCGAGCTGTATGTCGCAGCCTCGGTCGGGCCCTTTGGCGCCATATCGCACGACGGCGCGGAATACCGCGGCGATTACGGGCTCTCGGTCGAGGATCTCGTCGAGTTCCACACGCGACGCTTCGCGGTCCTCGCCTCCTCCGGCGCGGACTTCCTCGCCTGCGAGACGATCCCCGTCCTCGACGAAGCGCGCGCGCTGGCCTCATTGCTCGCACTGCATCGCGAGACGCGCGCCTGGATCAGCTTCACGTCCCCGGACGGCATTCATACTTCCCACGGCGAACCGCTGACCGAATGCGCGCGCCGACTCGACGGCGTGCGCAACGTGATCGCGATCGGCGTGAACTGCGTCAGGCCCGAGATCGTGGGCCTCGCGATCCGCGCACTGAAGGCCGGCTCAGGCAAGCCCGTCGTCGTCTATCCCAATTCCGGGGAGACCTGGGACGGGCGGACGCACGACTGGCACGGTTCCGGAGACCAGGCGAGCCTTTGCACGCTCGCACCGCAGTGGATCGAAGACGGTGCGCGCCTGGTCGGTGGATGTTGCCGCATCGGGCCGCCGGAGATTGCCCTGCTCGCGGCCAGCCTCCGCTAGGCGCCGATCAGCTCCGGTTCGAGAGAATCTTCAGCGCACGCGCCTGGATCAGCGTGGAATCCGCCTCGCCGAGAATCTCGTTGGCTTCGCGGACGTAGGCGCGCACGGCCTCGGCGGCCAGCGGCCTGCTGATCAGGTAACCCTGGGCGTAGTCGCAGCCGAGCGCACGCAGCATCAGCAGGGTGTCGGCTTCCTCGACGCCTTCCGCGACCACTTTCAGCCCCAGGTTGTGGCCGAGCTCGATCGTTGAACTGACGATGCTGGCGTCGTCGGCGTCGACGTGCGCCCGCGACACGAAGGAGCGGTCGATCTTGAGCTCGTCGACGGGGAGCTTCCTCAGCTGCGACAGCGACGAGTAACCCGTCCCGAAATCGTCGATCGCAAACCTCACGCCCGCCACGCGCAGCAATTCCATGTTGCGCGCCGAAGTGCCGGGGTCGCGCATCATCGCGCTTTCCGTGATCTCGAGGACGAGGCTCGTCGCGGCGACGCGGTACCTGGCGAGCAGGCGCAATATCGCGTCGCCGAGCCCGGCATCGACGATGTCGCCGGCCGAGAGGTTCACGGCGACGTCGAGGACGAGGTCCTCCTTCTGCCATTCGGACATCTGGTGGATCGCGGTGCGCAGTACCCAGTCCGTCAGCTGGCGCGATCCGCCGGTCTGCTCTGCCAGCGGCACGAACTCGCTGGGAGAGATCGCCCCGAGCCGGGTGTGATTCCATCGCACCAGCGCCTCGACGCTCGTGACGCGACGCGTGGCGATTGCGACCTTCGGCTGGAACGCGAGATGCAGCTCGTTGTTCTCGATCGCGCGACGCAGGTCCGTCATCATCTCGAGGCGCCGGCGATGTTCCTCGTCGCTGCCGACCCGGAACACGCCGATGCGGTCGCGCGATTCTTCCGCGTCGTGCAGCGCGATCTCGGCGCGGCGGATCATCTCGTCGGCCGCACTGCCCTGCTCCGGGCTGGAGCACAAGCCGGCCCTGACCTGGAGCTCGATCTCCACCTGGTCGACCGTCAGCCTCTCCTTCACGGTATCGATGATCATGGCCGCAAGGCGCGGCGCATGCTGCGCGGAATGCCGGCGCGTCAGCAGCATCAGGTAGCGGCTGGCGCCGAGCCGGGCCACGAATTCCCCGGGGCGGCAGGCAATTACGAGCCTTCTTGCTGTCTGGCGGAGCACTTCATCGGCGATTCCATGCCCCAGGGAAGCGTTGAGCTCCCGCAAATTGCTGAGGTGGATCACCATGGCGGTCACGCATGATTCGCCGCCGGCTTCGGTCAGCAGGCGTGCGAGCTCGCCCTCGGCTTGCGCCCGGTTCGGCAGCCCGGTCAGTTCATCGTGGTAGGCCTGGTGCCTGATGCGCGCCTCGCGTTCGGCCACGCGCTGCTGCATCGCATTCAGCGTGCCGGCGAGCCTGCGGAATTCCTCGCTTCCTTTGACTTCGATGGGCTCATCGTACTGGCCGTCCTCGATGCGCCGGGCCGCCGCAACCAGCTTGCCGATCGGCCGTGTTGCGCTGCGCCCGAGCAGCACCGCGACGATCATGGCGAGCAGCAGCGCCGTACCGCTGACGAGGTACATCGCATTCCGGATCGCGTGGAACGGCGCCAGCACCTCGCGTGCCGGCTTCAAGAGCACGAGGTGCACGGCGTCGTTGCCGGGTTCGATGCTGACGACGTGGGCGAGAAATTCCTCGTGACCCACCTGCAGCATGCCCGTATCCGGATCACCGGCATTGCCCTTGCCGCGCAAGGCATTCAGCGGGATCGCGACTTCATGATCGAGCGTCGAGGCGACGATACGCGGAAGGGCCCCGTCCACTGCTATGAAACTCGCGTCCACGCCCACCAGGTCACCGATCTTCCGGGCGAGGGCATCGTTGACGCCAAAGCCCATCACGAGCCAGGCGATGGTGTCAGGCGCCTGCACCGGGGCCGCAAAGAACTGGTACAACCGCCCGGACCGAAGGGCGAAATGCGGCTGGCCCGGGTTCATCTGCGCGCGGTCGATGAGGTCGTCCATGGATGCGGCAAAACGGCGGTCCACGTCCTCCGTCGATGCGATCAGCTTGCCCCGCGTGTCCACGACGAGCAGCAGGTCCGCGTCGATGCGCCGCGAATGGTTCGATGCGGCCGAGAGGATTGTCGGGACGTCGCTCGACGACACCGCTTCGCGGAATCCGAAATCCGCGGCCAGCACTGCCACGCCGCTCGCCAGCTGGCTCGCGCGAAATTTCACGAGCTGCAGCGCGTAGGAGCCGCCGGCAGCCAGCTGCTCGACCGCCCGCGCTTCGACGTTTCGCCGCGTGCTCGCGAGCACTGCGACCAGCGTCACGGTTTGCGTGACCGCGATCAGGCCGATGATCAGCACGAGAAGCCGGTTGCGAAAGCTGTTCATGGGACCGGTTGTAATGACCTGACTTAATGCTAGGTGTCTGACCGGTCCGCAGCGAGAAGCAAGGGGCAGTTTTGAGACCTCGCGCAAGTGTCGATGGCCGAAAAGCCTTGCCGGGGCACGTTTTCCGCCTCGTCGCGATGCTGTTCGCGGCCGCATCCTGGCCGGCGGGTGCCGGAGCCGCCGCGCTTCTCGTCAAGGTCGCAAGGCCGGACGGCACGCCGCTCCAGGGGGCCGTCGTGATGCTGCACGGCCCTGCGGGCTCGGCGTCGAAAGCTCCCGCGGCGTTCGTCGTCGACCAGGTCGACCAGGCTTTCACGCCGGACCTCACGATCATTCCGGTCGGCTCGACGGTCACCTTTCCGAATTCGGACAAGGTGAGCCACCAGGTCTATTCGTTCTCGCCGGCCAAGAAATTCCAGCTGCCGCTCTACCGCGGCACGCCGTATGCACCGATGAAGTTCGAGACCGCGGGCATCGTGACGCTCGGCTGCAACATCCACGACGACATGATCGCGTACCTGGTCGTCACGGACGCCGCGTGGTTCGGCCGCACCGATCGTGACGGCCGGTGGAGCGCAAGCGATCTTCCCGCCGGCGAGTTCCGCGTCGAAGTCTGGCATCCGCGCATGCGCGAGAAGACCGAGGTGATCGAGCAGCGCAAGAACCTCAGCGCCTCCGCGTCGGACGAACTCGACGTGATGCTCACGCGGACGCTGCGGCCAGAACCGCTCGGGCGCAAGCCGCGGTCCTGGAGCGACTACTGATGCGCGTGTTCGCCATGTTCCTGCTGGCGGCGATTTCCGCAGGCGCGCAGGCCGAGGGCCAGTTCGACCTTTCCGTCGACCTGCGCCTGATCGCCGTCGATGCCCCGGCTTCCTACCTGTACGGCGGGCTGGGCAAGCTGCGCTTTGACGAAGAGCACGACGGACTGCAGGTCGGAAGAATTCGCGCCGCATGGAGCCAGCCGATCGGCGAGACGCTGAATGTCCACCTCGACGCGTCGCTTTGGCGGCCGGGCGACGACCACGCCTTCGACCTGACGGAAGCCTACCTCGAGTACCGTCCTTATCCCGCGGGCGGCTGGCGCTCGCGGGTCAAGGT
>DATBSX010000304.1:0-5144 GCA_036559565.1 Steroidobacteraceae bacterium
GAAAGCCATGAACCGCTCGCTCGGCAACGTGCTGTTCTCGGGCTTCGGCGAGAGCGCGGCCGCGACGGCCGAAGGCGTCACCGGCGCGCTGAAGCCGATCGAGCCGTCGGATGCCGGCGTCATGATGGCCTTCGCGCAGAAGGTGATCGTGATCCCGGGCTACGGCATGGCCGTCGCGCAGGCGCAGCACAAGGTCTGGGAGCTGTGCCAGCTCCTGATCGACAAGGGCGTGATGGTGCGTTTCGCGATCCATCCGGTCGCGGGCCGCATGCCGGGGCACATGAACGTGCTGCTCGCCGAGGCGGGCGTGCCCTACGACCTCATCTCGGACCTCGACGAGATCAACGCGGAGTTCGAGACGGCGGACGTTGCGCTCGTCATCGGCGCGAACGACGTCGTGAACCCGGTCGCGCGCACGGACAAGGGCAGCCCGATCTACGGCATGCCGATCCTGAACGCCGATAAGGCGAAGAACGTACTCGTCATCAAGCGCGGACAGGGAGCGGGGTTCTCGGGCATCGAGAACCACCTCTTCTATCTCGACAACACGCGGATGGTTTACGGCGACGCGCAGAAGGTCGCTGCGGAACTGATTCAGGCAATAAAGGCCGTCGGGTAGAAATACACCGGCGCGCACTTCGCCGGCGGGACCCCTTCGCTCGCTCAGAAGAACGGACATTCGCTCGCTCCGGGGTCCCGCAACGGCTCGTGCGCGCGGCGTCTCGCCTCCGGCGGTCTTGAACACAAGAGTCGCCCCACGGCGCAGCTGCGACGACGGATGCCCGCCGGAGTTATTGCGAGCGCTTCGGGCGCGCGCCGGCCGGCCGGGTCCCCGAGCGAGCGAATGCGGTCGCCGCCCTGAGCGAGCGAGGGTCCCCGGCCGGCCAAGCGCGCCAGAGACGTCCGCGGCTTACCCGTCGGTCAGGAGGTCTTCGTAGAACGCGCCGAAGGGGCGCGTGGGATGTCGAAGTTGAATCTCGAGGATCCAGAGATCAGGCGACGGCACGAAGTCCTGCTCGATGAGCGCGCCGTCGTAGTGCGCCTTGTGCGGGAATTCCGAAATGCGGTGCCCGGTCATCTCGAGATTGAGCTGCCAGCCCCGCGCCTCGGCTTCGGAGACGGCGACGCGGTAGAGGTCCTCGCCGGTCAGGCCATCGCTGCGCCAGCGCGCGGCGACCGCGTCGAACACGCCCTTCACGTCGCGCGCGATGCGGATCATCTCCGGATCGCCGCCGGTCGTGAACGTGGCGCCGCCGTCCCCTTCCCAGAGCTTCCACACCGGGCCGATGTCCACGAAATAGATATCGTCCTCGCCCAGCACGACGCCCGGCTCGGATGGAAAGCGGTAAGTCAGCGTCGTGTTGATGCCGAAGCGCAGCTTGATGCCGTGCCAGCCGCGCAGGAGCCCATCCTCGCGCAGCACCTGGCGCGCGACCTCGAGGCCCTCCTCCTCGGTCATGCCGGGCCGGATCCGTCCGCTGATGCGGCGGATCGCTTCGAAGGTGCGGCGCCGCGTCTCGACCATACCGGCGCGGTCGTAGCGCGAGCCAACGGCTTCGGCGCTCACCTGGTCCACCGGCATCGTCGCGTTCATGCCTCGTCGGCGTCCGGCATCAGGAGCCAAAGCAGCAGGTAGATGATGATCCCGGGGAAAGCGGCGCTCAGGATCGAGAGGATCACGTAGGCGACGCGCACGCGGTCGGCCTTCCAGCCGAGCCATTCGGCGAGTCCGCCACAGACCCCGGCGATCATCCGGTCATGCGAGCGCTTCAGCGGTGCGTTGGCCATGGTCCGAATATCGTCCCACGGAGTCGCGCCGGATGCGAGTCCTCAGCAGGGCGGGCAGGGCCGCTTGTCCACGGTGTCGGGATGCGAACCCTGGCGGCGCATCAGTGCGCGGCGCCGCTCTTCGGGCGTCATCTGCTGCCAGCGCTCCCGCAAGGCCTCGCGCCGCTCGGGCGGCAGGTCCTTGAAGCGCTGGTAGGCCTTGCGCAGCGCCTCCTGCTTTTCGGGCGGGAGTTCGCGGAAACGCTGCCACCCCTTGCGGAGCTTCTCGCGCTGATCCGGCGTGAGCGAGCGCCAGTGCTGCCACCGCTCGTTCGCCTGCGCGCGGCCGACGCCGTCCATCTCCAGCCAGCGCTTCGCGCCGTCAGCCATCGCCCGCTGGCGCTCGGGCGGCAGTGAGTCCCAGCGGTCCTTCTGGCCCGCCAGCAATGCCTGCGACGGTTCATCGAGCGCGCTCCACGGGACGCCGGCGGACGATTCCCCGGCGAGCGCCGGCGCGGCGCCTAGCACCAGCAGGGCGAGCAGCAAGGGTGCGACCTTATTCATCGTGGTCTTCCTTCGATTTTTCCTTTTCCGCGTCCTTGAGCGCCTGCTGCGCCTCACGCGTCGAAATGAAAGCGATCAGCTCCGGGTTCTCGCCGCCGATCTCACCGAGGAACTCCAGGAGCTCCGGATCCGGCGGCGCGGACGGCACGGGCGTCGGCTCCTGCGCAACGGCAGGCGCGGCGACGAGGAGCGCTGCGATGAAAAATGGCTGCCGCATCGCTCAGCCCACGCCGTCCGGAGCCTGCTCTGCAGCCCAGGCGACGAAGTCCGCGTCCTCGCCCAGGAGGTCGAAGTCCTCGCCACCCGTCACGATGTCGAGGTCCTCAAAGGCCACGGCACCCGGCGCCACCGGTGCGACAGCCTCTTCGCGCTGCCACAGGACTGCCGCGAAGATCGCCGCGGCAGCGGCGCCCGCGGGCAGCCAGGGCGCCGCGCGGCGGAGGCCCCGATGGCGCAGCTCCGTGAGCGCCGTCGCACGCGCGCGCGCAAGCCGCGAGCGTGTCGCGGCATCGGCCGCCTCGACGCTCGCGTCGAATGCCGCGCGGCTCTTTCGTTCCAGTTCGCGCATCTCGTCTTCGTTCATGCCTGCCATTCCCCCAGTGCGCCCTGCAGGACCTGCATGGCGCGAAAGTAATGCGTCTTCACGCTGCCCTCGGAGCAGCCCATCGCGACCGCCGCCTGCGCGACGTCGAGTCCCTCGAAGTTCCTGAACAGGAAGGCTTCGCGCTGGCGGCGGCTCAGCGTCGCGAGCACGGCTTCAATGCGCGCCAGCAGTTCCTCACCCTCCATCACCTCATCCGGGCGACCGCGCGTGTCCGCGACGTCTTCGATCGGATCCCGCGCCGGCTCGTCCTTGCTACCGCCGGACCAGAACGCCATCACGGCGCGCCGGATGCCGGCGCGACGCTGCAGGTCGGTGATGCGGTTCCTGAGGATCCGGTAGAAGAGCGGCCGCCACTGATCTTCCGGGCGCTCGGCGTAATGCCGCACCAGGCGGATCATCGCGTCCTGCACGGCATCCTCGGCTTCGGCGCGATCGCGGAGAGCCACGCAGGCGATTCGATGCGCGCGGCGCTCGATCCCGGCGAGGAACCTGTCGAGCGCGCGCTCCCGGTCCAACGTCTTCTCCCGCGCTGTGCCCGGCCGGCCGAGCGACAATGGCGCATCGAGCGTAGCAGAGCGAATCACCGGCTCGTCCTCCATCGCGTCCCGACTCCGCCGCCGGCCCCGGTGATATAACGTCGCAGCCGGGCGGCGGTTGACGCCGGCCCTGCGTGTTCTACAACCCATTGAACTTGAAGGTTTTTTTGGCCAAGTCGCCGCCCATCCTGCAGGTCGTCTTCGACACGCCGCTCCGGCGCTGCTTCGACTACCTGCCCGCCGCCGGCGAGCGCGTGCCGCTGCCCGGCGAGCGCGTGCGCGTGCCGCTCGGCAAGCGCCGCGCGATCGGCCTCGTCGCCGCGCACGCGATGGAGAGCACGCTCCCGCGCGCGCGCCTGAAGTCCGTCGTCGATGTGCTCGACACGATGCCGCTGTGGGACGACGTGACCTTCAACCTGCTGCTGTGGGCCGCCGACTATTACCACCACCCGCTCGGCGACGTGCTGTTCGGTGCGATGCCGAAGATGCTGCGCCAGGGCGCATCCGCCGTGCGCGACACGATCGTCTGGCGACTCAGGGGCGCGGGACGCGCGGCGATCGCGGCGGGCGCCCGCCTCGGCCGGCGGCAGCAGGCGCTCGTTGCGCTCCTCGACACCGAAGGCGCGAGCGCTGCAGCGATCGCGGAAGCCGGGCACCAGGCGGTCATCCGCGACTTTGCGAAGCGCGGTTGGCTCGAATCCGAGGCGCGGCCCGAGGCGTCGCCGCCGTCCGGCCTCGGCCGGCCCGGGCCGGTGCTGACGGCGGACCAGGGCGCGGCGGTCGCCCGCATCGGAGCCTCCCTCGGGAAGTTTGAGGCGTTCCTCCTGCACGGTGTCACCGGCAGCGGCAAGACGGAGGTGTACCTGCGGCTCATCGAGCGCGTGCTTGAGGCGGGCCGCGGCGCGCTCGTGCTCGTGCCCGAGATCGCGCTGACGCCGCAGCTCGTCGCGCGTTTTCGCGCACGGCTCTCTGCGCCGGTGGTCGCATTGCACTCTTCGCTCGCCGACGGTGCGCGCCTCGAGGCCTGGCGCGCCGCCGCCTCCGGGCGCGCGCCGGTCGTGATCGGCACGCGCTCGGCCGTCGCCGTGCCGATGCCGGCGCTCGGCCTCGTGGTCGTGGACGAGGAGCACGACGCTTCCTACAAGCAGCAGGAGGGTTTCCGCTACTCCGGGCGCGACCTCGCGATCGTGCGCGCGCAGCGCGCCGGCGCGCCGGTCGTGCTGGGCTCTGCAACGCCCTCGCTCGAGACGCTTGCGAACGCCGCCGGCGGCCGCTACGCGAAAGTCTCGCTGCCCGAGCGCACCGGCCGCGCCGGGAAGCCGCGCGTCACGGTCGTGGACCTTCGCGTCATTGCGGCGCGCGACGGGCTCTCCCCGCCTGCGCTCGCGGCGATCGGGCGGCATCTCGATGCGAAGGGCCAGGTGCTCGTGTTCCTGAACCGGCGCGGCTACGCGCCGACGATGTTCTGCTCCGGCTGCGGCTGGCTCGCGTCCTGCAAGTCCTGCGACGCCCGCATGACCGTGCATCTCTCGCGCGCGCTCCTCGCCTGCCATCACTGCGGCGCGGAAGAACCGCTGCCATTTGCCTGCCCGCGCTGCGGAAACGAGCTCGCCCCGGTCGGCGAGGGCACGGAACGCGTCGAGACGACGCTGAAGCAGCTCTTTCCCGCCGCG
>DATBSX010000305.1:0-3918 GCA_036559565.1 Steroidobacteraceae bacterium
GAAAGCCTGGTAGTCCTTGTAGTCGTAGTAGAAGGCGCTGACGTTCAGCGTCGTCATGCCGCCGGCCAGGTTCGACTTCATGCCGACCTCGTAGGCATTCAGCGTCTCGGGGTCGAACGGAATGCCGTTCACGAAATCGACCTCGGTCCCGCCGTACGGCGTGCCGGTCGAGAACGTGAATCCGCCGCTCTTGCTGCCGCGGTTATAGGACGCGTAGAACAGCAGGTCGTCGTTCGGCTTGTAATCGAGTTCCAGGCGCGCCGTGAAATCGTCGAACGTCGCTGTGGCGTCGCCGGGCGTGACGAGCACGCCGGTCTGGTCGGTCGTGTTCGGGAAGATCTCGTCCTTGTTGAAGATGATGGTGACCGGCACCGACAGGCCCGGAACAGCCGGCGCGGACGCGAAGTACGCGCCCTCGCGCGAGTCGTTCCAGTAGCGCAGGCCGCCGATCAGTTTCCAGCGATCGTTGAGGCTCCACTCGTCCTGGAAGAACGCGGCATACGAGGTCGTCTGCTGCGAGAACGCGACGTCCGGGTCGTAGCCGTAGAACGGATCCGCGAACTTGCCGGTGTAGTCACCGTCCACGTCCATATAGAAGAGGCCGCCGACCATCTCGTGCGCGCCCATCGACCATGACAGGCGGAACTCCTGCGAGATCTGGTCGAGGTCGCTGCCCTGGAAGAAGACGACCCCGTCGACCGGCGAGGCGTCGCCGCCCTCGGTGTAGAACTTGTCGGAGGTCTGGTAATCCGTGATCGAGGTGAGCGTCGCGCTGCCGAAGTCGTGGTCCACGCGCACCTGCGCGCCGAAGATCTCGCGATCCACGTAGGACGGCTCGGTCTCGGCAGTCTTCCACGGGTCGCCACCGCGACTCGGGGTGATCGCGTCGTCGCGGAAACCCGTGCCGGCTTCACCCGGGCCCGTGCCCCAGAACGGGCAGGAGAAATCGGCCGGCGTGAACTCGCCCTGGTTCTGGGCATTCGGGCAGGCCGGCTCGTTCGAGTAAATCCCTGCCTGGGTTTCCTTATCCGCCTTCAGGTATCGCAGGATGACGCCGACGTCCGTGGCGTCACCCGGCTGCCAGGCCAGGCTGCCGCGGAACGCATAGTGGTCGTTGCCGCCGCGGTCCGGTACGCCGGCGACGATGGACTCCATGTAGCCGTCGTCCTTGTCGTAGATGAACGCAAGTCGGCCCTGGAGGTTGTCGCTGAACGGACCCGACACCGCGCCGTCCACGACCACCTGGTTGTAGCTGCCGTAGGTCAGGTCCGTGTAGGCCTCGAATGCCTCGGTGGGCTTGCGCGAGATGAACTGGATCGCGCCGCCGGTGGCGTTCCTGCCGAACAGCGTGCCCTGCGGGCCGCGCAGCGTCTCGACGCGCGCGAGGTCGAACACCGGGAAGCTCGCGAGGTTGATCGAGCTCGAGTAGCTGTCGTCCTGGTAGACGGCAACCGGCGGCTCCTGCTGGTCGCCGTAGTCGTTCTGCGAGACGCCGCGGATGTTGAAGACGACCTGCGCGCTCGAGTACGCGTTCATCTTGAGGCTCGGCACCGCCCGCACGATGTCCGTCGCGTTGGTGATGTTGAGGTCTTCCAGCGCCTTCTCGCCGAGCGGCGTGACCGCGATGCCGACGTCCTGCAGCTTCTGTTCGCGCCGCTGGGCCGTGACGACGACCTCGTCGAAGCGCGTGAGGTCGTGCGCCTGCGTAGGCGCCGGCGGGGTTTCGGCCTGGTCTGCACGCGCCAGTTGCGGGCTGCTGCATGCCATCGCCGCAAGAAGGGCGAATCGAACCGCGCCCCGGACATCCGTCGCCTGCATGCTCGTCATGTCAAACCCCCTCGTATTGATTCCTGCATCCAGCCCAGGACATAGCCCGAGAAGGAGCGCCCTACTTCCAGATGGTACTCCTCGGCGCTTCGCCGCCACAAAACGACCTCCGCCTTGGCGAAAATCGTGCGAGTGCACATGCCGACCGTGAATTCCGCCGGGTCGAGATCGAGCGGACAACCCTGGCACAGGATGTCGCGGGCGGTGGGGCCGGAGAGCGCGATCGCGACCTGCCGGTCGCTGACATTCACGAGCGAATGCGGCAAGCCCGACAAGGCGATCTCGATCTCGGCGGCGACGCGCTCCGCGGCGCCTTCCGGCGCAAGCAGCAGGCATTCGTCCGGGCCGAGCCAGAGCGCCGATCGATCGCCGGCCGAGTTTGCGCGGCAAGCGGCTTCCGGCAGCGCCAAGCCGAAAGCCTGCCCTGCCGCGGCACGCGCCGCAGGCCCGCCTTGCAGGATGAAGCGTGCAATGGGCTCGTCAGCCATGCAACCGCACTCCTTCCGGATCGTGGAACACGGGACTCGTCACCGTGACCGCGATGTCGCCGGCCGGCATCGGCACATGGAGCGTCTGGCCCATGCGCGCGCGGCCGCCCGCAACCATCGCGAGCGCAATCGAATATCCGAGCGCTGCGCTCCGGTAGGACGAGCTCACGTGGCCGATGGGTTTCATCGGCGGCTTGAGGCCCGGCGCATCCACGAGCTGCGCGCCCTCCTCGAGGACGACGGCGGGATCCTGCGTTCGAAGCCCGACGAGCTGCTTGCGCCCCGGGTTCTTCATGGTTGCGCGCTCGATCGAGCGCTTGCCGACGAAGTCCGGTTTCTTCCGGCCGATGGCCCATGAGAGCCCCGCGTCGTCGGGCGTCGCCGTGCCGTCCGTGTCCTGGCCGACGATGATGTAGCCCTTCTCCGCACGCAGCACGTGCATCGTCTCGGTGCCATAGGGCGTGATGCCGAGTGACTGGCCGGCTTCGCAGACGGCGTCCCACACGGCGCGGCCGTGGCGGGCCGGCACGTTGATCTCGTAACCGAGCTCCCCGGTGAAGCTCACGCGGAAGACGAGCGCGGGCACGCCCGCCACGCTGCCCTCCGCGACGGCCATGTGCGGCAACGCGACCGGCGCGAGGTCGATGCCCGCGGCAACTTTTTCGATCACCTGACGTGCGAGCGGTCCCTGCACCGCGATGACCGCCCATTGCTCGGTGACGGATGTCAGCCACACCTCGAGGTCGTTCCATTCCGTCTGGCGGTAGTCCTCCATCATCGCGAGCACGCGCGCCGCGCCGCCGGTCGTCGTGGTCACGTGAAAGCGGTCAGGCGCCAGGCGCGCGATGACGCCGTCGTCGTAGACGAAGCCGTCCTCGCGTAGCAGGATTCCGTAGCGGGCGCGCCCCGGCGCGAGGCCGGAGAAATCGTTGACGTAGAGGCGGTTCACGAATTCGGCGGCGTCCGGCCCGATCACCGCGATCTTGCCGAGCGTCGAGGCATCGAACACGCCGCAGGCCGCGCGCACGGCGCGGCACTCTCGGGCGACGGCCGCATCCATGTCCTCGCTGCCCTGCGGGAAGTAGCGCGCGCGCCTCCACTGGCCGACGTCCTCGAACACGGCGCCCCGCGCGACCGCCGCCTCGTGCATCGGCGTCGTCCGCAAGGGGTCGAAAAGGTCCCCGCGCGCCAGCCCCGCGAGGCTGCCGAAGGAAACCGGCGTGTACGGCATGCGGAACGTGGTGTGCCCGACTTCCGGGATCGGCTTGCCGGTGCGGCCCGCAACGATGCCGAGCGCGTTGAGGTTCGAGGTCTTGCCCTGGTCCGTCGCCATGCCGACGGTCGTGTAGCGCTTCACGTGCTCGATCGAGCGAAATCCTTCCTGCGCGGCGAGCAGGAGGTCGCGCGCGGTCACGTCGTTCTGGAAATCCACGAAGGCCTTCTTGCCCGGGTTCGCGCGCGGCGAGGCGCCCGCCGGCGCTGCCATTGCTGCTTGCTCGTCGCCGGTCACCACCATGTGCGGCGCCTTGCCGGCATGGCCGCAGGCCGCCGCGGCCGCAACACCCGCTGCGGCGCCATCGGCAAGCGCTTCGGCAAGGCCGTA
>DATBSX010000306.1:0-5480 GCA_036559565.1 Steroidobacteraceae bacterium
ACGCCGCGCAGCGACTTCTGCAGGTCCTCGGTCTTGAGGTCCTTGTTGCCGACGAGCTCGAAGCTCTCGATGGACGGCCGCTCGCGCACCACGACGACGAGCGTCGCACCGTCGCGCCGCAGTTCGATGTCGCTGAAGAAACCGGTCGCGAACAGGGCGCGGATGGCTTCCTGGACATGGCGCTGGTCGAGGCGGTCGCCGATGTTGACCGGCAGGTAGTTGTAGATCGTGCCCTCGGAAATGCGCTGCAGGCCTTCGACGCGGATGTTGCCGACTGTGAAGTCCCCGGCATCCTGCGCGACGGCGGCGCCCGCGACGGCAAGCAGCACGGCTGCGATGCCGGTCCGAAGCGCCTTGCCTGCATGTCGCTGCGTCATCAGCCGAAAAGCCTTGTGATGTCGTTGTAGAACGCGAAGCCCATCAGTGCGACGAGCATCGCGATGCCGACTTTCTGCCCGAGCATCTGCGCCTTCATCGAAATCGGGGCGCCTTTCGCCATCTCGAGGAGCTGGAACACGACCTGGCCGCCGTCCAGTACGGGCACCGGCAGCAGGTTCAGCACGGCAAGCGAGATCGAGACCAGGGCCAGGAACCCGAGATAGTAAGTGAAGCCCTCGGTCGCCGTCAGCCCGGCGTACTGCGCGATGTTGATCGGCCCGGAGATGTTCTTGGTGGAGACGTCCCCCGTGACCATCCGCCACAGGAAGCGCACCGTGAGCGCGCTCTTGTCCCAGGTCTCGCGCACGGCGGGCCCGAACGCGCCGAGCGGACCGTGGCGCTCGACCATCTGCATCGATTCAGGGAAGCCGCCGGCCTCGCTGAGCGAGGCGCCGAGGCCGATCTTGCCGACCGTGCGGCCTTCCTCGACGACGGCTTTCGGCACGAGTTCGAAGCTGAGGTGCTTGCCGCCGCGCATCACGCTGAGTTCGGTCGCCTGCCCCGCGCGGGCGCGTATCAGGTTCACGAACTTGAGGTAATCGTCGACCGGCTCCCCATTCACTGCGATGACGCGATCGCCAATGGCAAGGCCTGCGGCGGCGGCCGGAAATTCCGGCGTCAGCTCGCCGACGACGACAGGCTGCGGCGGGTACCAGAAAGAGAATCCGAGGCCATTGAGGAGCGTGCCGGGCTCCGTCAACGCTCGCCGCTCGCTTTCCGGCACGCGGATCGTGAGCTTTCGCAGGGTACCCCGCTCGCCCATGACCTCCACCGGCACCGCACCGGTGTCGACGACGCCCTCGAGGATCGCGAGCACCGCCGCCTGGCGCGTCGGCGTTGCCTGGCCCGCCACGGCCGTGATCTCGTCCAGCGGCCGCAGGTCCGCGTGAGCCGCGTAGGAATCCGGGGCGACCTCGCCGACCACGGGCTTGAGCCCGGGGATGCCCTGCATGAACAGGACCCAGTACGCGAGGATCGCGAACAGGAAGTTCGCCCCCGGGCCCGCCAGCAGGACGGCGACGCGCGCGAGCGGTGGCCTGCGATTGAAGGCGCGATGTTCCTCGCCCGCCGGCACTGGCCCATCGCGTTCATCGAGCAGGCGCACGTATCCGCCGAGCGGGATGGCCGACAGCACGTATTCGACCGCGTCCGCATCGCGGCTCACGCGCTTGAGGAGCGGCTTGCCGAAGCCGAGCGAGAACCGCAGCACCTTGAACCCGAGCTTGCGCGCGACCCAGAAATGGCCGAACTCGTGGACGGTCACGAGGATGCCGATCGCGACGACGAAAGCGACGATGGAGGTGACTATTCCCGCGCTCATGCGCCAGCAGCCTGGCGCGAGGTCAACGCAGCATGCGCGCGCTCGCGCGCCCAGGCGTCCGCGGCCAGCGCGTCCTCCAGGCATCGCACCGGCCCCGCCTCGTGCTGTTGCAACACGCCTTCAATGACCCCTGCGATGCGTGCAAAGTTCAGCCGCCGGCCAAGAAACGCCGCCACGGCAACTTCATTCGCCGCGTTCAGGACTGCCGGCATCGTGCCTCCCGCGCGCGCCACCGCAGCAGCGATTGCGAGGCACGGAAACTGTTTTAAATCAGGAGCTTCGAACGATAACTTCGCAATCTTCACGAGGTCGAGTCCGGCGACGCCCGACGCGATGCGTTCGGGCCAACCCAGCGCGTGTGCAATGGGAACGCGCATGTCGGGCTGGCTCATCTGCGCAAGCACGGCGCCGTCCGCAAACTCGACCAGCGCGTGGACGATGCTCTGCGGGTGGATGACGACGTCCACGGCATCGGGCCCAATGCCAAACAGATGGCAGGCCTCGATCAGCTCGAGGCCCTTGTTCATGAGCGTCGCCGAGTCCACCGAGATCTTCGGCCCCATGCGCCAGTTCGGGTGTGCGATGGCCTGCTCGGGCGTCACGGCCGCGAGGTCCTCGCGACGCGTGCGCAGGAAAGGGCCGCCGGATGCCGTCAAGACCACGCGGGCGACGCCCGCCGGCGGCAGGCCCGCGGCGCTTCCGGCCGGCAGGCACTGGAAGACCGCGTTGTGCTCGCTGTCGATCGGCAGGATTCGCGCACCGCTCGCCCGTGCCGCGTCGAGTAGCAGCGCGCCCGCGAGCACGAGCGCCTCCTTGTTCGCGAGCAGGAGCTGTTTGCCGGCCGCGGCGGCAGCAAGCGTTGGCGCCAGCCCCGCGGCGCCGACGATGGCTGCCATCACGGCATCCGCTTCCGGCAACGTCGCCACGGTAACGAGCGCGTCAGGTCCGCCGAGCACGCGCGTCGGCAATCCTGCTGCGGCGACGCGCTGAGTGAGCTTTGAGGCGGCCGCGCGGTCCGCGAGCGCAGCAAAGGCAGGACGGTGGCGCTCGAGCTGCGCGAAGAGCGCTTCGTGATTCGAGTGCGCTGCGAGGGCGACGACGCGGAAGCGGTCCGGGTGGCGCCCGGCGACGTCGAGCGTCGCTTCGCCGATGGTTCCCGTCGAACCGAGGATGGCGATGCCCTTCATGCCACGAGCCCCAGCCAACCGAGCCCGAGCGCCAGGAGCGGCACGGACGATGTCAGGCTGTCGATGCGATCGAGCATGCCGCCGTGGCCCGGAAGCAGGCTGCCGCTGTCCTTGAGCCCGCTCTGGCGCTTGAACATGCTTTCGAGCAGGTCGCCAACCACCGATGCGAGGATGGCCGCGACGCACAATGACAGGAAGGCAAGCGGCGGCAGGTCGAACCAGGCGAGCGCCGCGACGGCGACCAGGATGCCGGCGATGAGGCCTCCCAGAACGCCTTCCCAGGTCTTGTTCGGACTCACGACCGGCGCGAGTCGCAACCGGCCGAAATGGCGGCCCGCAAAATAGGCGCCGATGTCGGCGGCCCAGGCGAGCAGCAACACGAAGATCACGAGCTCGCGGCCGTCGCCGTCCTGAAGGTACAGCCTCGAGAGCGCGAGCCACGTCGGCACGAGCGCCCAGAGGCCCGCGACCGCGGCGAGGCCCTTCGCGCGATGTCCCGGCGCAAAGACGATCCAGCCGAAAAGCGGGATCCAGCCGAACATCGTGAGCGCCATGACGCGCTGGAATTCCGCGGGCGACGCCGCGATCTTCCAAAGCCCGGCCATCAGCACGGCGGCCACGGCAACGTAAACCGCGCGCGCCGCAGGGCTCCCGAACCCGGCGAACTGCGACCATTCCCACGCGCCCATCAGGATCAGCACCGCGAGCGCGACGATCGCAAGCTTCTCGGGCAGCACGACGATGACGAGCGCGAGCACGCCGACGAGGCCGACGGCAGTCAGGATCCTCTGCCCGAGCATCAGTGCGCCCCCGCCCGTTCGGCGACGCGGCCGTAACGACGTTCCCGGCCGCCGAAGTCTGCCAGCGCCGCCGCGAAGCAGGCTGCATCGAAATCGGGCCAGAGCGTCTCGGTGAACCAGAGCTCGGTGTATGCGAGGTCCCAGAGCAGGAAGTTGCTGATGCGCTGCTCGCCGCCGGTGCGGATGAATAGGTCGGGCGACGGGCGGCCGGCCGTCGCCAGGCGCCCGGCGAGCGTGTCCTCCTGGATGGCCGCAGCCTCCAGCTTCCCCTCCTTCACCTCCAGCGCTAGCCCGCGCGCCGCCTGTGCGATGTCCCAGCGCCCGCCGTAGGCGACCGCGATGACGAGATCGAGCTTCACGCGCGCCGCGGTCTTCTCTTCCGCCGCGTCCATGCGCGCCAGGAGCGCTGGCGCGAGGCGCGCGCGGTCGCCGATAAAGCGGATGCGAACGCCGTTCGCGTCGAGCTCGGCGACCTCGCGGTCCAGGGATTCCAGGAAGAGCTGCATCAGCAGGCCCACCTCGCCCGCCGGCCGCTGCCAGTTCTCGCTCGAGAACGCGAAAAGCGTCAGCGCCCCGACGCCGTGGCGCACGCACTCCTCGATGATCAAGCGCACGGCCTGGGTTCCGGCCCGGTGGCCCGCGGCCCGCGGCAATGAGCGCTGCTCCGCCCAGCGGCCGTTGCCGTCCATGATCACGGCGACATGGCGAGGCACCGGGAGGGCGCCTGCCGCTTGAGGGGCTGCTGCCGGCATCTCAGACCTGCAACAGCTCTTTCTCTTTCTCGGCCAGCACCTGGTCGATATCGTGCACGTGCCGGTCCGTCAGCTTCTGGATCTCCTCCTGGGCGCGGCGATCGTCGTCCTCGGAGATCAACTTCTCCTTCAGCATGTCCTTCAGCTCGGTCATGAGGTCGCGCCGGACGGCGCGCACTGCGACGCGGGCATTCTCGGCCTCGTGGCGCGCAACCTTCGTGAACTCCTTGCGGCGCTCCTCGGTCATCGGCGGCAGCGGCAGCCGGATGACCTGGCCAGCGGTGTTCGGCGTCAGGCCGAGGTCCGACTTCATGATCGCCTTCTCGACCGCGGTCACCGCCGACTTGTCCCAGGGCGACACGACGAGCGTGCGCGCATCCTCCACGCTGATGGTGGCGACCTGGCTGAGCGGCACTTCGGTGCCGTAATAGTCGACCTTGATGCCGTCGAGGAGCCCGGTATTCGCGCGGCCGGTGCGCATCTTCCGGAAGTGATCCTTGAGGAGCGCGACGCACTTCGACATGCGCAGCGTCGCATCCTTACTCATCTCATCCTGCATGGCTTGCCCTCCGCGCTCCGCTCATAGACCGTTCGCGACCAGCGTGCCGACGTCTTCGCCGTCGACGATGCGCAAAAGGTCGCCCTCGTTCGTCAGGTTGAAGACCCGAAGCGGGATGGCATTGTCCCGGCACATGACGATGGCGGTTGCGTCCATGACGTTCAGCCGGTCGTCCAGCACCTTGTCGAAGGACAGCGTCTTGTACCGCTTGGCTTTCGGGTTCCGGACCGGGTCGTCGTCGTAGATGCCGTTGACCTTGGTGGCCTTGAGCAGGAGGTCGGCGCCGATTTCGATCGCCCGCAGCGATGCCGCCGTGTCCGTGGTGAAGAAAGGATTGCCGGTGCCGGCCGCGAAGATCACGCAGCGCCCCTTCTCGAGGTGGCGCACGGCGCGCCGGCGGATGTAGTCCTCGCAGACTTCCTG
>DATBSX010000307.1:0-4063 GCA_036559565.1 Steroidobacteraceae bacterium
CGGCGTCCGCCCCCACGGTCTGCATGTAATGCCGCGCGAGCCAGTATCCGCCGAGGACGGTGCCGACCGTGCAGAAGCCCGCAAGCGAAAGCGACTGGTTGAAGACGAGGTCGGCGTCGTCGTGGTCCTTGCGCCCGACGGCCTGCGAGACGAGCGACATCGCACCGACGCCGAGCATCTGGGTCAATGCCATCACGACGAACATCGCCGTGCCCGCGGCGCCGACGCCCGCGAGCGCCGCGTCGCCGAGCTGCGCGACGAAGTACAGGTCGATCAGGAAATAGAGCGTCTGCGCGAGCATGCCGGCCGCGATCGGCGCGGCCATCGCAAGGAGGTGGCCCGGTATCGGGCCCTGGGTGAGGTCGCGCATGGAAGCTCCGGAATTAGGAGTACGATGCTACCCGACCGTCGGGGCCGGCGGCCAAGCCAGGTCCAAGACCTAAGGGGGACACCGTGAATATCCTGAAGTCTGCTGCACTCCTTGCGGCGGGAATGATTGCGCTCGCCGGGTGCCAGAAGGGCCCCGTCGACACCAAGGCCGACGAGGCCGCGATCCGCGCGGGCACGACCGCCTGGGCCACCGCCTACAACAACGGCGACGGCGAGGCGATGGCGGCGAACTACGCCGAGGACGCCGTGCTGCTTCCGCCGAATGCGCCGGCCGTCACGGGCCGCGCAGCCATCCGGGAATTCCTGGAGACAGACAGCCAGAACACCCGCGGCGCGGGACTCAAGTTCAACATCCCGGGCGACGGGCCCGTGCAAGTCTGCGGCGACCTCGCCTACGAGTCCGGGTCGGCCAGCGTCGTCGATGCATCGGGCGCGACGGTCGCGTCCGCCAAGTACATCGGGGTCTTCAACAAGATCGACGGCAAGTGGCTGCTGGTGCGCGATACCTGGAACATGGACGCGCCGCCCGCACCGGCTGCTCCCCCCGCCGAGGCACCGGCGACCTGATCGAAGGGGAGCGGCACCAAAAGGGGACGCTCCCCGATTTCCCGCAATCTCTCCGGCAATCGGGGAGTGTCCCCTTTTAGTGCCGAGTCCCCTTCAGAATTTCCAGAGCACGCCAATCGAGGGGACCATCGGCAGCGATCCCCGCGGCTCGACGTCGAGGTTGACGTCGCCGACGGCATCGCTCTCGAGCTGGTACTCCGAGCAGCAGTCATTGTTGCGCTGCGTCAGGTTGCTGATTTCGAGGAAAGCCGTGAGCTCGCCCGAGGATTCGAGTTCGAATTGGCGCGCAATGCGGAGGTCGAGCCGCGCGTAGGTCGAGAGGTTCGCGGCGTTGCGCTTCTCGGCAGTTGCGAGCGGGAATGGTTCGAGGGTCAACAGTTCGACGTCAGTGGTCGGCCAGCCCGTGTGGATCGTGGCTCCGACGGTCGTTTCCCAGAGTCCTTTGCGCCAGGTGAATCCGCCGCCCACATAGTTGCGCTGGTCCCAGCTCCGTTGCAGCCATTCGCCGTCCACCCGGTCGAGCACGCGCGAATACGTGTACGAGAGCCAGCCCGACAAGTTCCCGGAATCGTAATGCAGCGAAACTTCCGCGCCCTCGGCCTTCGCGGAATCGGGCGCGACGAGGATCCGGTCGGGCTTCAGCTCCGGCAGCACGAACACCGTGTTCAGCAGGTTCTCGTGGCGCGCGAACGGTCGCTCATAATCCTTCCGATAGATCTCGGCGCGCAATGTCAGCGCGTGCGTCAGGTCCTGCTCGACACTCGCGATCGTATGCGTCGCGAGTTGCGCGGGCTGATACTCCGTGTCCCCGTCCGCGACCTGCAATTCGTTGATGCCCTGGGCCTGGTAATACCGGCCCCAGCCAAGTCGCAGCCGTGTCGCGGGTGTCGGCCGCCACATCAGGACGGTCCGCGGGCTCCACTGCGAGGCATCACGGTCGGCAAGAGATTCATGATCCCAGCGCAGGCCAAGATCCGCGGCGAACGCCGCGCTGGGTTCGATCCGCCAGTTGACGTAGGCGCCGCCCTCCTGGCCCGAAGGCCGCAGGGTTATTGAGCGGCTGCGCGACGGCTCGAGCGAGGCGCCAGGCGTCAGGAACAGCAATTCAAAGTTGGCCTGGTCAGTGTAGTCATACTGCCCGCTCACCTGCTTCCACTCGCCGCCGGCCTGAAGCAGCGTGTGCGCGCCGAGCCGCCACCAGCCATCAGCCTGCAGCGTGTCGATCCTAAAATGGCGCTCATCGGACATCTCGCCGCTCCCGACGCCAGGCAGGTTCGCGGTGCCGACCCGTGAGCTCTCGATCAGGGTATGCGACGCGAGGACCCGCCCGCCGAGTCCGTCGGGTGCGCCGAGATCGGCCCGCAGCCAGTAGTACTCGTCGCGATATTCGGCGACCGCCTCTTCCTCCTTGTCGCTGTCGAAAGCACGGATACGGTCGTCGAAAACGAGCGCGTTGGCGGAAATGGCGAGCCAGTCGTTGAACCGGCGGCCTGCGTGCCCGTAGAGATCGTGGTATTCCGGATTGCCGAGCGGCGAACCGAAGAGGTTGAAGTAGAGGTCCATGTTGCCGCGTCGCGCGGCAACGGCCCAGTCACCGGCCCCGTCGTCGAAACTGCCGTCTAGCGCGACGCCCGCTGTCAGCAGGGAGGCGACGGCCTGCCCCTGAAACTTCGCTCCGGGCAGGCGCGGCGCAATGTCAACGACACCGCTGCTGCGATCGCCGAAGGCCACGGGGAAGCCGCCGGTATAGATCCGGATGTCGCTGACGATCCCGGGGTCGATGGTGCTGAAGACGCTGAAGAAGTCTTTCAGGTGATACGGGTTGTACAGGCGCAGGTCGTCGAAGCGCACGAGCGTCTCATCCGACATCCCGCCACGCAGGTGGACACGGCTGGAAAAATCCTGGCTCGCGACTCCCGGCAGGCGCGCGACGGCACGGATCGGGTCCTCGCCGATGTCGGGCATCGATTCGAGCTCGTTCGCACTCAGGATGGTCGGCGTGACCGCCGGATCGTCGCCGAACTGGTAATGGCTCGCGCTGACGATGACGGCATCGATCGGCGCCGGTGCGGGACTGCGGCTCGTGCCGGGATTGGCGTAGCGCGGGGCGCGCGGCGCCTCGCGCACCAGCATCAGCGTCCCCTCGGGCCCGTCCGCGACCGTGATGCCGTGCGGTGCGAGGATCTCGGCGAGCATCGCCCGTGGCTCGGTTGCACGCGGTTCGCGTTCGACACGCATCCACGGCTTCACGAGGTCGCTGCTATAGAGGAGCGAGATCCCGCTCCCGCGCAGTTGCTCCAGCACCGTTTCAACTGGCATGCCGCGATACTCGGCAGCCTCGGCAGTTGCCGCGAGGCAAGCGAGCAGGAGCGGCAGGCTTCTCACGGATTGAGCGGTAGTGCGTCCCGGGTACGGATCTCCATTGTATCGCCCTGCAACACGTACTCGAGATCCGTTGTTGCGAGCATCGCTTCGAGTGCCGCGAGCGGCGACAGGTTCCGGAGATTGCCGTGCAGGATCACCGTCGCGGCGCGCTGTTCCACCGTGGGAGAGACATAACGCAGTTCCCGCCCGGTTTCACGCGCAACCCACGCGATCAGCTCGGCAGCCGGCTTGCCGTCCATGTCCGGCGTCTGCGCGATGGATTCGGCCCACTGCCAGGCCGCGGCATCGGGCTCGATCACATCGCGCGAGATGCCGCCACGGGCGTCGATCGCGATCTGCTCGCCCGCGCCACCGGTCACCGACTGGCCGCCGCGATCGATCGAGACCGAGCCTTCGCGCACGCGAAGCCGAAGCGCGCTGCCTGCGACCTGCAACTCGAACTGCGTGCCGATGTCGCGCGCAGTGCCGGCTGGTGTCACGATCTGAAGCCTCGATACACCCGGACGCGCGCCGCTGTCCACGTAAATTGTGCCGTGGCGGACATACAGTCGTCCTGGCGCGTCCAGCATCACTTCGGTTTCAGCGTCGAGCCGGAGCGACCCGCCGCCGGCGAGTGCAAGCGCCAGGCGCCCGCCCGCCAACGTGCGCAGTTTCACACCCGGGCTGAGCGAGGTCCGCGTCTTGCCGACCCCCCGCCATACATCGCCCGTCGCTTCCTCCG
>DATBSX010000308.1:0-13981 GCA_036559565.1 Steroidobacteraceae bacterium
TCGAGCGCAGCCGCCAGCTGACGATCGATAACTGGAAGCGTCCGGAAAAAGCCCCCAAGTAGCGGCGATGCCCTCTGCGTTCACCCTGGAACCGCGAGAAGGCTATCTCTATCTGCACCTCGAGGAGGGCTTCGAATTCACCGCCGACAGCACGACCCGCATGTGGACGGCGATCAGCGAGGCATGTCGCGCGCATGGCCTGCGCAAGGTGCTCGCCGTGGGTGACAACGTGCAGCGCCGGATGTCCCCGCTGGACTCGTTCGATCTCGCAGGCCTCATCTCGAAGCTGCTGCCGGGCCTGTCGGTCGCCTGCTGCTTCCGCGGATACGTGCCGGACGATCAGTCCCAGTTTTTCCGCACCGCGGCCATGAACCGGGGCGTGCGCACGGAATTCTTTCAGGACCTGAACGCGGCTCTCCATTGGCTCGGGGTCGGGGGCCGTGCATCGGGTTAGAATCCGCCCCATGTGCGGCATTGTCGGAGCGGTTGCTGACCGGGACGTCGTCCCGATCCTGATCGAGGGCCTGAGGCGCCTCGAATACCGTGGCTACGACTCGGCCGGGGTCGCCGTGCTGAATGGCGGCTCCCACGTCGCGCGGCTGCGCGCCGTCGGCAAGGTCTCGAAGCTCTCCGACGCGCTCGCCGCGCACCCGACTTCCGGCCACCTTGGCATCGCCCACACGCGCTGGGCGACGCACGGCGTCCCGAACGAGAAGAACGCCCACCCGCACATCTCGCGCGACGGCGTCGCAATTGTCCACAACGGGATCATCGAAAACCACGAGGAGCTGCACGACGAGCTCGAGAAGGCCGGATACGAGTTCACCTCGGACACCGACACCGAGGTCATCGCGCACCGCATCCACTTTCACCTCGACGGCAGTCACGACCTGTTCAAGGCGGTGCAGAAGACGGTCGCGGAGCTGCGCGGCGCGTACGCGCTCGCGGTCATGTGGGGCCAGGATCCGGACTGCCTCGTACTGGCGCGTGCCGGCTGCCCGCTACTCATTGGCCTCGGCGACAAGGAAAACTTCATCGCCTCGGACATCGCAGCGCTGCTGCCGGTGACCCGCACCTTCATCATCCTCGAAGAGGGCGACGTCGCCTGCATCCGCCGCAAGAGCGTCGAGATCGTCGATGCGGACGACAAGGCCGTCGAGCGCAAGCCCTACGTCTCCGAGCAGAGCTCGGAGGCGGCGGAAAAGGGCACGTTCACCCACTTCATGCTGAAGGAGATCTTCGAGCAGCCGCGCGCGGTCGCGCAGACGCTGCAGGAGCGCGTCGCCGGGGGTCGGCTCCTGGCACAGGCTTTCGGGCCTGCCGCAACGAAAGTCTTCGAGCGAGTGACCTCGGTGCACATCGTCGCCTGCGGCACCAGTTATCACGCCGGCATCGTCGCCCGCTATTTCATCGAGCAGCTCTGCCGCGTGCCCTGCCGCGTCGAGATCGCGAGCGAGTTCCGCTACCGCGATCCGGTCGTGCCGGCGAACTCGCTGTTCGTCTCGATTTCGCAGTCGGGCGAGACGGCGGATACGCTGGCGGCGCTACGCCTCGCGCGCAAGGCCGGCTTCCTCTCGACCCTCGCCATCTGCAACGTGCCCGAGAGTTCGCTCGTGCGCGAATCCGAGCTCGTCCTGCTGACGCGCGCGGGCCCGGAAATCGGCGTCGCATCCACGAAGGCCTTCACGACGCAGCTCGCGGCGCTCGGCATGCTCGTCATCGCGATCGGCAAGCACCACGGCCTGCCGCCGGATCGCGAGAAGACACTAGTTCATCGCCTGCTCGAGCTGCCCGCGATGATCGAGCAGACGCTTGCGCTCGACCCGCTGGTGAAGGCGCTCGCGAAGAAGATCGAGCCCAAGCATCACGCGCTCTTCCTCGGCCGCGGCGCGATGTTCCCGATTGCGATGGAAGGCGCGCTGAAGCTGAAGGAGATTTCCTACATCCACGCCGAGGCCTACGCCGCCGGCGAGCTGAAGCATGGGCCGCTCGCGCTCGTGGACGCCGACATGCCGGTCATTGCAGTGGCGCCGAACAACGACCTGCTCGAGAAGGTGAAGTCGAACCTGCAGGAAGTGCGCGCCCGCGGCGGCATGCTCTACGTGTTTGCCGACCCGGAATCCGGTATCGAGCCCTCGGACGGCGTCGAGGTCATCACGATGCCGCGGCACGTGAGCTACTTCCAGTCGCCCGCGGTCTACACGATCCCGCTGCAACTGCTCGCGTACCACACGGCCGTGCTGAAAGGCACGGACGTCGACCAGCCGCGCAATCTCGCGAAGAGCGTCACCGTCGAATAAAAGGGGAAGGAAATTGAAGGGGACAGTCCCCTTCAGCGAGAGACTGCAATACAGTTGCCCGTACGCGGTTGCTGAAGGGGACTGTCCCCTTCAATTTCCTTCCCCTTGATGTTCGACGCGAGCTTTTACAAGCGCTACTACGTGGACCGCAAGACGAGGGTTGCCTCGCGCGCGGATGCCGTGCGGCTCGGCCGCTTCGTCTGCGCTTACGCCGCCTACCTGGGATTCACCGTCAGCCGCGTGCTCGATGCCGGCTGCGGACTCGGCCACTTCCGCGTCCCGGTCCGCGAATTTTTTCCGCGCGCGCGTTATGTCGGACTCGAGACGAGCGACTACCTGTGCCGCCGCTTCGGCTGGGTGCGGGCGAGCATCGCGGGCTATGCGCCGAAGGAGGGCTTCGACCTTCTCTTCTGCCACGACGTCCTGCAATACCTCGACGACCGGAGCGCCGTGCGCGCGCTCGCGAACCTCGGCCGGCTCTCCCGCGGCGCCCTCTATTTCAGCGTGCTGACGGCCGAGGACTGGCGCCGGAACGCGGATCGCGCTCGGACGGATTCCGGCGTCCGGCTGCGTCCCGCCGACTGGTACAAAACCCGGCTTTTGCGGCATTTCCGGCCCGTCGGCGGCGGCCTGCTCGTCCGGCGCGGCTACGACCCCCTGCTCTGGGAGCTGGAACGGCCTTGGACCCGGACTAATCAGCCCGGGAACTAAGCCAAGGGGACGTTCACCTCGAAGGGGACGCGCCCCTTCATATTCGCAAAGGGGTGCGTCCCCTTCACGAATATGAAGGGGCGCGTCCCCTTCGTTTGCAGCGGCATGGGGCGATTTGATCTAAAATCGGCGCCTGATTTCACGGGTCCCGGTGCGGACCGATAACCTGGGGAGACATCGACGATGTCGATTCTGAAGCATTCGGGCCTGCGTGCCCTCGGAACCGCCTCCGTGGCGGCCTTCGCGCTTGCCGCCTGCGGCGGTTCGGGCAGCGCCAACGACGAACTTCCGCTGCTGCACGCCAACGTGACGATCAAGTCCGTGTCGCAGGGTGGCGTGTGCGACACCATCCCGGTGCGCGTGACGCCGAAGGAGCTGAAGGGCCAGGCGAACAAGTACGCCAACAACAAGATGATGGTGACCGACGTTGCGACGACGGGCCCGACCGACGAGAACGGCGCCCCGATGTGCAACGGCACGAACAAGACGCTGCCGCTCGCGCCGGGCGACTGGGAATTCAGCGCGGCACTCGCGTCGGGCACGACGACCTGCGTGCGCGACATCGAGGCGAACGGCGATCTCGAGATCAAATTCGTCGACGGCACGCCTGGTTGCGGTGGCCCTGAATCGGTAGCGCCGCCAGCGGATGCCGCCGCGCCTGCCGAGGGCGAGGTACCGGCCGACGGCACGGCGCCTGCGCCGGCCACGGGCTGAGACCCGCTCTCAATCTGACCGGGGCCGGCACGGGAAACCGTGCCGGCTTTTTTATCCTTGCGACATCCGATTCCGAACTATGCGCCACTCTTCCTCGGCCTCTACGGCCGCGTCGCGCCTGCGAGGGCCGCGCGCCTGCTCGTAGACCTGATCTCGCGCCCGCGCGGACAGAACCCGACGCAGCCCTGGGAGCTCGCGACCGGCACGACCGGCCGCGAAATCGAATTGCGCACGGGACTTCGCGCGCGCAGCTGGGGCGAGCAGGGCCCGCTCGTGCTCGCCTTGCACGGCTGGCGCGGGCGCACGACGCAGTTCCGGCCGCTCGCCTCGAAGCTGCTCGAGAAGGGGATGCGCACCGTCGCGCTCGAATTGCCGGGCCACGGCATCTCGACTGGCGACAGCGCGTCGCCGCGAATCATCGGTGAACTTCTCGTCGAGATCGAGCGCATCACCGGCCCGGTGCACGCGGCGATCGGGAATTCCTTCGGCGGCGCGGCGCTCGGCGCCGGCCTCGTCTATGGATTCAGGCCGCAGCGCCTCGTGATCGTCTCGAGCCCGACGCACGTCAGCAAGATCCCGCTCATGCTGGCGAAGGCCGCGGGACTTCCGCCCGTGGCGATGGCCGAGTTCGTGAAATTGCTCGACCATGACGCGGGCCGGCCCTCGTCCGATCTCGATCTCGTCACCATCGCGCCGCACGCGGGCATACCGGGACTGCTGATCCACGACCTGCAGGATGCGGTCATTCCCTATAGTGAGGCGGCGGCGCTCGCCATGGCCTGGCCTGGGGTTCGCATGATGACGACGACCGGAAAAGGACACCGCGACATCCTGTCCGCGCCCGACGTCATCCAGGCCATCGTTGAGTTTGTCGATCCGGCGGCGGCGTCGTAGGCCGAAAGAATCACTCGCTGCCCGGTGCTTTTGCCTGTTCCACGCCGGGCTCGGCGGCGCTCACCACGTTGTCCGGCGCGATCGTGACCCGGATCCGGCCGTAGGGCGACGGCGGAATTGCCGCCTCGCCTTGCCGCTCCATGAACGCCCGCGCGGACAGCGACAGCATGTCGCCCTCGCGGTCGCCGTCCGGCGCCTTGCCGAGGATCGCCGCCGGCGTGAATACGACGAGGTACTTGCCCTTCTGCTCGGCGGGGTCGATGCCGAGCGAAACCGCGAGCCCGGATTCGCCATCAGCGGTTGCGAGCGAAGGCTCGAGGCGCAGGCTCTCGACGCCCGTGATGTGCACGACGATGAAGGCGTCGTCGAGAAGCGCAACGACGGGATAGAACACGCCAGACTTCCCGCCATCCTTGCGGTCGAACAGGCTCTTGACGCGGACCCGGTAGGGCGTCGACGCGTCCGGCAGCTCGAAGGCCGCGAACGGGCTGAGCCCGCTCTGGAAATCGAACACGGGACTCTTCGAGTCGACGACCGCGTCCGCGTAGCCCTGCTTCGGCAACTCGCCGAAATGAAATCCGGACGGATCGTCGCAGCAAGGCGTCGCTTTGTCGTAGGACGCGAGACGGGCCGTGGTGGCGGCCGGGTAGGATTGCGTCGGCTGCGACGCGCAGGCCGCAAGGGCCGTGGCGGCGATCATCGCAAGGACTGCGCTTGAATTTTTCATCGAAACCTCAGGCTAGCATGAATTCCATCTCGGTCGCCGTGATCGGCGCAGGGCTCGCCGGCATCGCATGCGCGCAGCGCCTGCAGGAAGCCGGCGTGCCGGCGCGCGTGTTCGAGGCGCAGCGCGCGCCCGGCGGACGGCTCGCGACGCGGCGCTTTGCGGTTGCGACCTTCGACCATGGCGCACAGTTCCTGGCGGCGACCGATTCCGGCTTTCGCGCGCTGCTCGAGGCTGCCGAAGCCGCGGGTGCGGCCGGGCGCTGGAATCCGGCCTGGCCGGACTGCGAGCGATGCGGCGACCTGTGGGTTGGCACGCCCGCCATGAATGCGCTGCCGCGTTTCCTCGCCCGCGACCTCGACGTCGAGTACGGCGCGCGGATCGTGCGGCTCGAACGCAGTCGCCGCGGATGGGCGCTCCTGGACGACCGCGGTTCGGCGCACGCCGACTTCACCGCCGTCGTGCTGGCGTTGCCGGCGCCTGCGGCCGCCGCGCTCGCGGGCTCCCGCACGCCGCTCGCCGCGCGGGTGAGGGCCGTGCCGATGGCGCCCTGCTGGGCGACGCTCGTCGCCTTCGACGGGCCGCTCCCCGGCGTGCCGGACGCGGGATTCACGCCGGACCCGATGCTGCGCTGGTTCGCGCGAAACGGCTCGAAGCCGGGCCGCGAGGCGCGCGAGGCCTGGGTGCTGCACGCATCGCCCGACTGGTCGCGCGTCGAATTCGACCGGAACGCCCAGAACGTGCAGCGGGCGATGCTGGACCGGTTCTCGGAACACGTCGGCCGGTCGCTGCCGCGCGCGCTCGTGGCGGACGGCCACCGCTGGCGCTACGCATGCGTCGAAGCGGCGCTTGCTGAGGATTGCCTGTTCGATCTCGAATCCGGCATCGGTTTCTGCGGCGACTGGTGCCTCGATGCGCGCGCCGAGGCCGCGTGGCTTTCCGGCCGGGCGCTCGGCTCGGCGCTCGCGGAGGCGCGGGAGGCAATCGGCTCCGGTAAGATACTGGGCAGTCGATGAAGATCTTGCGTCACGTATTTTTCCTGGCCGCCCTGCCTGCGCTGCTCGTTGCGGCCTGCGCGGGCAATGCGCCGGCCAGGCCGGAGCCCGCGAGCATGCCGAAGTCAGTCCCGGCGCCACCGGTCGCAGCCGTGAGGCCCCACGTCGTCGAGTCGCAGAACGGCAACCGGACCGACGAGTACTACTGGCTGCGCGACGACACGCGCACCGACAAGGACATGCTCGCGTACATCGCGGCGGAGAACGCCTACAAGGCGGCGATGAGCGCGCACACCCAGGCGCTCGAGGACAAGGTCTACGACGAGATCGTCGGCCGCATCAAGCAGGACGACTCGACCGTCCCGTACCGCCTGCGCGGCTACTGGTACTACACGCGCTTCGAGACCGGCAAGGAATACCCGATCTTCGCGCGCAAGGCGGGCTCGCTCGACGCGCCCGAGCAGCTGATGCTGAATGCGAACGAGATGGCCGAGGGCCACGGCTTCTTCCAGGTCGGCTCGACCGCGATCGCCCCGGACAACAACCTGCTCGCCTACGTGGAGGACACGGTCGGTCGGCGCCAGTACACGCTGCGCTTCAAGGACCTCGCGACCGGCAGGACGCTCCCGGACCACATCGAGAACGTGGAGCCGTCCATCGCCTGGACCGCGGACAGCCGGAGCGTCCTCTACCTCGAGAAGGATCCCGAGACGCTGCTCGCCCGCCGCGTGCTCCGCCACGTGATCGGCACCGATCCGTCGCAGGATGCGCTCGTCTACGAGCAGGACGACGAGAGCTTCTACACCGGAGTCTCGACCTCGAAGGACGAGAAATACGTCTTCATCGTCGCGCAGAGCACAGTCTCGACCGAGTGGCGCTATGCGCGCGCCGACGACCCGGCGCTCGCCTTCAAGGTGTTCTACCCGCGCGAGCGCGACCTCGAGTACTACGTCGACCACCTCGACGGACGTTGGATCATCCGCACTAACTGGCAGGCCCCGAACTACCGCCTGATGGAGGCGAAAGTCGGCGAAGAGGGCGACCGCGCGAACTGGCGCGAGATCCTCGCGCACCGCGACGACGCCTTCATCCACGGCTTTGACGTCTTCAAGGACTTCCTCGCGATTGAAGAGCGCTCCGATGCGATGCGCAAGATCCGCATCCGGCCCTGGGACGGCAGCAAGGATTTCTACATCACGTCGGACGAGCCGTCCTACACGACGAGCCTCGGGCAGAACGCGGAGATCGACACCCAAATCGTGCGCTACGAGTACACCTCGCTCTCGACGCCGGTGACGATCTACGACTACGACATCCAGACTGGCGAGCGCCGGCTCCTGAAGCGCACGCCGGTGCTCGGCGGCTACGATCCCGCGAACTACCGCACAGAGCTCGTTTGGGCGCCCGCGCGCGACGGCGCGAAGGTCCCGGTCTCGCTCGTCTACCGCGTCGGCTTCAGGAAGGACGGCACGGCGCCGATGCTGCAGTACGCCTACGGCTCCTACGGCGCGACCATGGACCCGGCGTTCTCGGTCGCGCGCGTGTCGCTGCTCGACCGGGGCTATGTCTTCGCGCTTGCGCACATCCGCGGCGGCCAGGAGATGGGCCGGCGCTGGTACGACCAGGGCAGGCTCCTCAACAAGAAGAACACTTTCACCGATTTCATCGACGTCACGCGCGACCTCGTCAAGGAGGGCTACGCGGACGGCAAGCGCGTCTCCGCCATGGGCGGCAGCGCCGGCGGCCTCCTGATGGGTGCGGTCGCGAACATGGCGCCCGGCGACTACCGCGCGATCGTTGCGCAGGTGCCGTTCGTGGACGTCGTGACCACGATGCTGGACGAGAGCATCCCGCTCACGACCAACGAGTTCGACGAGTGGGGCAATCCGAAGAAGAAGGAATACTACGACCACATGCTGTCGTACTCGCCCTACGACAACGTGTCCCGCCAGGTCTATCCGGCGATGCTCGTGACGACCAGCCTCTGGGACAGCCAGGTGCAGTACTACGAGCCGGCGAAGTGGGTCGCGCGCCTGCGCGCGCGCAAGACGGACCACAACGCGCTCCTGTTCAAGACCACGATGGAAGCCGGGCACGGCGGCAAGTCCGGACGATTCCAGCGCTACCGGGATATCGCGGAGGAGTACGCGTTCATCCTCGACCAGTCCGGCATCACGCAGTGAGCGTCAACCTCGCGCACATCGAGCAGGTCGCAATCCCGGTCCGCGACGTCGCCCGCGCGACGGCCTTCTACCGCGACCAGCTCGGCATGAAACTGCTGTTCGAGGTGCCGCCGCAGCTTTCGTTCTTCGATTGCGACGGCATCCGGCTCGCGCTCTCGATTTCCTCCGACCCGATGTACGACCCGCCGGGTTCGATCGTCTATTACCGGGTCGCCGATATCGAGGCCTCGCACGTCGAGCTCGAGGGTCGCGGCGTCGAGTTCCTGCAGGGTCCGCACCGCGTGGCGGAGCTCGGCGACATCGAGATCTGGATGGCCTTCTTCGAGGACACTGAAGGCAACACGCTCGCGATCACGAGCGAGAAGCCGGTCGCGCGCGGATGAGCGGGGCGTCGGCGGTGGAGCGGGGGCTCGCGCGCGTGGTGGACTCGCGGCCGGGCGAAATGCCCGGGCTCCTGGCGGCTTTCGCCTACCACTTCCTGCTGTTCACGGCCTATTCGATCCTGAAGCCGATCCGGGACAGCATGGGTGTCGGCGGCGGCGCCGAGAACCTACCCGACCTCTTCGGGTGGACATTGCTCTGCATGATCGTCGCCGTGCCGCTGTTCGGCTGGATCAGCGGGCGGTTCCGCCGCGCCGTGTTCCTGCCGTGGACCTACGTCTTCTTCCTCGCGCAGCTCGTGGGATTCTGGGTGCTTTTCACGGTGCATGACCGGGACGAGGCGACGGCGCGCGTGTTCTTCGTCTGGGTCAGCGTCTTCAACCTGTTCGTGATCGCCGTGTTCTGGAGCTTCATGGCGGACCTGTTCAACAAGGAACAGGGCAAGCGGCTGTTCGCGTTCATCACCGCGGGCGCGACCGCTGGCCAGCTGACCGGCTCCGCGATCACGGCCTTCTTCGCGAAGGTCGTCGGCGACGTGAACCTGCTCCTGGTGTCGGCCGCAATGCTGGCCTCGACCATCGTGCTCATGCGCTATCTCCTCGGCTGGAGTGCGCGGCAGGGCGCGACCGGCGAGCGCCACGAGGAGCGGCCCATGGGCGGCAACCCGTTCGCCGGCCTGCGGCTGGTGCTGACCTCGCCCTACCTCGGCGGCATCGCGGCTTTCGTCTTCCTGATGGCCGCGGTCAACACCTTCCTGTACCTGCAGCAGGCGGACCTCCTCGGCACCCACTTCCCGGACAGCAGCGAACGCACGACCTTCCTCGGCCGCATCGAACTCACGATGAGCGTGATCACGCTCGCCTTGCAGCTGCTCGCCGTCGGCCGCCTGACGCGGCGCGTCGGCGTCGCGGCCATGATCGTGGTCGTGCCGCTCTTCGTGGTCGCGGGCTTCCTGCTGATCGCCGCGTCGCCGACGCTCATGACTCTGGTCGGCGTCTTCATCGCGCGGCGCGTCGGGCAGTACGCGATCGTGCGGCCCTGCCGCGAGATGCTCTACACGACGGTGGACCGCGAGTCGAAGTACAAGGCGAAGAACGTCAACGACACGCTCGTATACCGCACGAGCGACTTCGTCGTCGCGAAGGCCCGCGACGCGATCATCGCGACCTGGTCGACGAGCGCCGCCGGCATTGCGCTGGTGGGAGCGGCCGTAGCGGCCGCCTGGGCGGTGGTGGCCTACCTGCTGGGCCGCGCGCACGAGCGCGCGGTCGCCACGAAGACTCCTTAGCAACGAAGGGGACAGTCCCCTTCAGCGGAACGAAGCGTCGCGTTGACGTTGAGCGGCACTGAAGGGGACTGTCCCCTTCGTTGCCGTTACTGGGAGAGCTTGAAGCGCAGGCGCGTCTCGACGCGCTGCTCGACGACCGCGCCGTTGACGACGCGCGGCTCATAGCGCCAGCGCCGTACCGCGTCGGTCGCAGCACGGTCGAAAGTTTCCGCCGGCTCCGCCGCACGCACCACCGCGTCGCGCGTCGTGCCGTCCTTGGTCACGGTGAACTCGAGGTCCACCCAGCCCTCCGTCCCGCGCTCGCGCGCGCGGGCCGGGTAAGTCGGCGCGATGAAGAAGGTGCGGCGAAGCTTGCCCTCGGGCAGGACCGAAGGCTCCTGCGTCGCGGCGACCGTGGCCGGGCGAACGACGCGCGCGGACATGATCTTGGCATTGAGGTCGGCAACTTCCGCGGCCGGCGCGCCGGCTTCGGCGGCGGCATGCGCGTACTGGTCGGCGCGATCGATGTTGCCCGCGGCCAGCGCCGTGCGCGACTCGTTGAGCGCGCTCGAGGCCAGCAGCGCGCTCGTCTCCCCGAAGCCGTCGAAGTCCGGGTCCGCGGCGCGCAGCAGGTCGAGGTAATGCAGGGCGGAATCGCCCTTGGGCTCGACCAGGCGGCCCTGGGCGATGCGCTGGTTGGCGAGTACCAGGAGCTTACCGTTGTCGGCCCGGATGTTTCCGAGGCGGGCCGAGTCGATGTCGGCGCGCATGGTCGCGATCTGGACCCGGTCGACGTCGAGTTCCATGGCGTTCTGCAGCCAGATGCTGGCATCGTCGAGCCGGTTCTCGCGGACCGCCTTCTGCTGGTTGGCCTGCAGCTGCGTCGCGAGCGTGGCGACGCTCTGCACCACGGCCGGATCGCTTGGGTCGATCTTGCGCGCGGAGACGAGGTACCCCTGCGCGCTGTCCTTGCCGATCAGCTGGTTGCTGCGCATCCGGTCGTTCGCGAGCTGCACGAAGGCCTGCACGCGGACGGAAGGCAGCTCGTTCGTCCGGACCGGCGTCTCGAGCGGGCGGCCCATCGTGTCCACGGCGCGTACCGGCTGGCCGGCGTGTCCTTGCGTCGCGCGGGCGCTGTCGAGCTGGCTGATGAAGAACGCGAGTCGCGGGTGGTCGGGGCGCACGGAGCGGACGGCATCCACGGCGCTCGCGAGCCGCGTCACGTCTTGCTCCATCAGTGCGCGCTCGGCCTGCACGATGAGTTCGTCGGCGACGCTGTCGATGCCGCGGCGCGCGAGGTCGTTGTCGGGTTCGCGTGCGAGCACGCCGCGATAGAGCTCCAGTGCGTTCTCACCCGGCGGCTCGGTGAGCGCGCCCTGCGAGAGCGCAAGCCCGGCGGCGTCCAGCATCTTCTGGATGCGCGCCTGCTCGGCGTCATCCGTCTTCGCGACCGGCGGCGCGGACTCCGCGGGCTCCGGGCTGCTGGTGCGGTTCCACGGTTCCCAGCTCATGAGGCCCCAGGCGGCCAGCACGATCGGGACGATGAGGAGGCTGCGGCGGCCCCAGCGGCGCGTGAAGCCCTCGTCGAGCTTGAACTTGACGGCGGGCGCGAGCACCGGGAGTTCGGCGGTTCCGCCGAAGAGCTGGTTCTTGTGGCGCGGCGGCAGCGTCGCGGCGAAGTCCCCGCCGTTGGCCCGGCGCTGCGTCGCGTCCACGAAGTTGCGGATGCGCTCGGCCGAGGCCGGCTTGTGCAGGAAGCGGAAGATCACGCCTTCCGAGACGAGCGGCGCGAGCTCGTGCTCGTCGTCGCGGCGGCCCGCCACAATGATCGCGAGCTCCGGAAACTGCGTGTGGACGTGAGTGACGAGATCCTTGGTGTTGTGGTCGGCGAGCGACGCATCGATGAGGAGCACCGCATTCCCGGAAGCGACCATGAGGTCGGCCGCGTGCGTCGCATCGTCGGCGCGCCAGACGCGGTGAACGCCGTTCAGCGATTCGCGCAGCAGGTCAATGAGCACCGGATCGGCGGAGAGCACGACGACATTCGCGCTCGTCGAGCGCCCCGGCGCCGGCGCGGCGGGCTGCGCGGCCGCTTGCGCGGGCGCAGGCGGCGGAACCACGGCTTGCGGCAACGGCTGCGGCTTCGGATTCAGCGGATCGTCCGCATCCGGCGCATCGTCACCTGGCAGGATGTTCGAATAATCGATGTTCACTGGTCGCCTTGACCCGCGCAAAAAGGTGTCGGCCAGGGCGCAGAGTGCCCTTGATCGACCGCAGGGTCCATCGTTGACAAAATTGGTCGTGGCGAACGAGATACAAGTCGCGTTTCCGCGAGCCACCCGGCGCGGGGCTTTCAAAACCCCCGCCGGCCCCGCCACTTGCGAAAAAGCATCCCCAGGGTGTCCACAGGGTCTGTTGCGTCGTTGCCGGGACGCCACACCAGCCATTGATAATTCGATGAAAACCGAATTATGTGAAGGTCGACAGCGGGCGGAAGGCCCCGGTAAGGTGGTTCGAACCCGCCCGCAGCGGGGCGACAACCGGAGTGGCAGCCATCAGCGAGATCGCGTTCGTATCGACCCTGCCCGCCGAGCATTACCACCAGCTCGAGGTCCTGTTGTTCTTCAACGGGCGCCAGCATCGGGTGCGCAAGGGCATCGAGACGGCGATCAGCCGCTACGGCGCACCCGAGATCGTGGCCGAGGGCTCGTCGCTTCGCGTGCGGGTCGGCGGCCAGACCGATGCGCAGTGCCTGTTCGCGATCGAGCGCAAGGGCAAGATGTCGCGCCCCGTCGGCGTGATCCTCTACGTGCGCGACAGCTTCGAGCGCATCACTGTCCTGCACCTCGTCGTCGCCGAGGCCTACGCCGTCGGCGGGCCGCGCTCGAACTACAACCTGCTGCTTCGCCTCGTCCAGGCCGTCAAGCGGGTCGCCCGCTGCACCTCGGGCATCCGCCACGTCGAGCTGCTCTATTCCCAGGAAAGGCCGCGCGCCGCCTTCGCCTGATTTCAACTTGGAGACGTCCATGAATCGCCTGTCCCGCCTGCTGGTTGCGGCAGCCTTGGTTTCGTTCGTGTCGCTGCCGGCGCTCGCCGCCTCGAAAGCGGAGATCGACGCCGAGGTGAAGGAAGCGCTCGACACGCTCTACAAGCAGTCGTCCGCAGCCAAGGATCTCAGCGCCAAGGCGGCCGGCATCCTGGTATTCCCGAAGATCACGAAGGCGGGCATCGGGGTCGGCGGCGAGTACGGCGAGGGTTCGCTGCTCATCGGCGGCAAGACGAGCGGCTACTACAGCAGTGCGGCCGGTTCGATCGGCTTTCAGCTCGGCGTGCAGCAGAAGTCGCAGGCCATCATGTTCATGAGCCAGAAGGAACTCGACAAGTTCCTGAAGCAGATCCACGACGGCTGGAAGGCGGGCGTGGACGGCAGCGTCGCGCTCGCGACGCTCGGTGCCGGCGGCGAGCTCGACACCGAGACCGCCAAGAAGCCGATCATCGGCTTCATCTTTTCCAACAAGGGCCTGATGTACAACCTGACCTTCGAAGGCTCGAAGATCACGAAGATCGACAAGGACAAGTAGTCCTTCTCAGGCGGCGGCGCCCGAGATGCCGCCGGTCAACACCATGCGCATGGCCGTCTCGACCGAGAGGTTGAGCGTCACGACCCGCGAGCGCGGCAGGAGCGCCGTGTAGCCGCCGATCTGGTAGCTCATCGGGAAATACACCGCGACCAGGTCGTCCCCGGCCCCGACGATGCCGAGCTCCGAGGCGTCATCCTGCGTCACGAACCCGATCACCTGCGCCTCGCCGAA
>DATBSX010000309.1:0-6904 GCA_036559565.1 Steroidobacteraceae bacterium
GCCCTTCCCGCCCGCGATCACGGCGCCCGCATGGCCCATGCGCTTGCCCGGCGGCGCGGTGACGCCCGCGATGTAGGCGACGACCGGCTTGGAGACATGACGGCGGATGTATTCCGCGGCGTGCTCCTCGTCCCCGCCGCCAATCTCGCCGACCATGATGATGCCGGCGGTCTTCGCGTCCTTCTCGAAGAGCGCCAGCACGTCGATGAAATTCAGGCCGCGCACCGGGTCACCGCCGATGCCGACACAGCTCGACTGGCCGAGGCCGAGGAGCGTCGTCTGGTACACGGCTTCGTAAGTCAGCGTGCCCGAGCGCGAGATGATGCCGACGCGGCCCGGCTTGTGGATGAAGCCCGGCATGATGCCGACCTTGCATTCGCCCGGCGTGATGACGCCAGGGCAATTGGGGCCCACGAGCCGGCTCTTGCCGCCCGCGAGCGCGGCTTTCACCCGCACCATGTCGTTGACTGGGATGCCTTCCGTGATGCACACGATGAGGCGGATGCCGGCATCGGCCGCCTCGAGGATCGCGTCAGCGGCGTACGGCGCCGGCACGTAGATCACGCTGACATCCGCGCGCGTCTTTGCCACCGCGTCGTGCACGGTGTCGAACACCGGCCGGTCGAGGTGCTTCGTGCCGCCTCGGCCGGGCGTCACGCCACCCACCAGGTTCGTGCCGTAGGCGATCGCCTGCTCGGAATGGAATGTGCCCTGCTTGCCGGTGAAGCCCTGGCAGATCACGCGGCTCGACTTATTGACCAGGATGCTCATTTCGCTTTCCCGCGGCGCGCGAGGCGCACGGCCTTGGCGGCCGCGTCCGCGACGTCCCGGGCGACCGTGATCGTGAGTGCGCTGTCGGCGAGGAGCTTGCGTGCCTTGTCGGCGTTCGTGCCCTCGAGCCGCACGATCACGGGCAGGGACACGCCCACCCGACGCACGGCCTGGATGATGCCTTCGGCGATGACGTCGCAGCGCACGATGCCGCCGAAGATGTTGACGAGGATGGCGCGCGCGCGCTTGTTCGACAGGATCAGTTCGAATGCGGCCGTCACGCGGTCCGCGGTCGCGGTCCCGCCGACGTCGAGGAAGTTCGCCGGCTCGCCGCCCTCGAGCTTGATGAGATCCATGGTCGCCATCGCAAGGCCCGCACCGTTGACCATGCAGGCGATGTCGCCGCCGAGCGCCACGTAGCTGAGCTCGTGTTCCGCGGCGCGCCGCTCCATCGGGTCTTCCTGCGCGGGATCGCGCAGTGCCACGAGCCCGGGCTGACGGAAGAGCGCATTCGTTTCGACGTTGATCTTGGCGTCGAGCGCGACGAGCGCGCCGTCCTTGGTCACGATGAGCGGATTGACTTCGACGAGTGCGAGATCCTGCTCGAGATAGAGCTTGTACAGGGCGCGAGCAATGCGCTCGAATTCGGCGACCTGCTTGCCGGTGAGGCCGAGGCCATAGGCAAGCCGGCGGCACTGGAATGACTGCAGGCCCGCGGCCGGATGTATGTCCGCGCGCAGGATGCGCTCCGGATGCTTTTCCGCGACTTCCTCAATGTTCATGCCTCCGGCCGCGGAGGCAATGAAGGCATGGTGGCTCGTCTCGCGATCAAGCAGCAGGCTCAGGTACAGCTCGCGCTCGATCGCGCTGCCCGATTCGACATACACGATGTCGATCGGCAGCCCTGCGGCGTCCGTCTGCGGCGTCACGAGCCGCGTGCCCAACATCGCTTTCGCGGCCCTGCCGACTTCAGCCGCCGAGCGGCAGAGCTTGATGCCACCCCCCTTGCCGCGGCCGCCCGCATGAACCTGCGCCTTGACGACCCAGACCGGGCCCGGCAGTTCGCGCGCCGCCGCGACGGCCTCCGCCTCGGTCGCGGCCACCCGGCCGCTCGGCACGGGCACGCCGTACTCGGCGAACACGCGCTTCGACTGGTATTCGTGAAGATTCATCTAGTGTCGTGCCTCACAAATAGCCTCGCAGCCTGCCGCACAGCACGGCCGCCGATCAAGGCGCCGTCGCGCCCGCGTGTCGTGAACACGCGAAGCGACGGCAACGACGAGCGGCGGCCGTACCGTGCGGCCCGCAGGGAGCCCGCCGGCCGCCGTGCGCCTGCGTTGCGCTCGCTCGCCATGGAACCACCATGGTCTCGCTCGCGCGCCTCGGCGCGCGGCGGCGGGCGGGCTCAGGCTGCGGGGATATTTGTGAGGCACGACACTGGCATTGTACCGGGTGGCTTGAACCGCGTCGCAAACGCGGGCCGCGCCGCGGGCCGGCCGCGGGTCGCGTGGTAAAGTGCCGCCGTGCAAGAGCCGGCGGAAAACGAGAGGACGGCGGGCGATCCGGAACTCGCCTGGCGCGTCCTCGGGCTGCTGAACCTCTACCGGCTTGCGATTCCCTCGGTGCTCGTCGCGCTTTCGCTCATCGCCTCGCGGCCGCAAACACTCGGCGCCGAGTCGCCGACGCTCTACCTCTACGCTCTCGCTGCCTGGTTCGCGACCGGCGTCATCTGCATTGCGCTCCTGAAGAAGCGCTGGCCGAGCCTGCACGCGCAGGCCTTCGTCCACGTGGCCTTCGACATCATCGCCGTCACGGCGCTCCTCGTGACGAGCGGGGGCGCCTCGAGCGGCGCGGGACTCCTCCTGATCATGCCGGTCACGGGCGTGAGCCTTCTGCTGCCGCCGCGGATCGCGACAACGGTCGCCGCGGTGGCTGCGCTCAGCGTGCTGGGCCAACAGATCATGCTGTGGTTCAGCGGGTTGTCGGACTCCTCGGACCTCACGCAAGCGGGGTTGCTCGGCGGCGTGATCCTGATCGCCGCGCTCGCGGTCGCGCCGCTTGCCGGGCGCCTGCGCGAGAGCGAGGCCCTCGTGCGCCAGCGCGACCTCGATCTCGCGAACCTGGCCGAACTCTCGCAGTACATCGTGGAGCGCCTGCGCGAGAGCCTCGTAGTCGTGGACGAGCAGGACCGCATCCGCCTCATCAACGAGTCGGCCCGGCAGATCCTTGGCGGCGATGCCACGGCGAACGCACTCGTCGGCGAAGTCTCGCCACGCCTCCTGTATCTCCTCGCGATGTGGCGGCAGAGCGCGCCCGTGACCGACACGGTCGGCGGGAACCTCCTCGCCGTCGACGGCCTGCGGGAAGTGCGCCCGCACTTCGCCCCGCTCGGCAACGGCAACCCGCCGCCCGTCCTGATCTTTCTCGAGGACCTGACCGCGCTCGACGACCGCATCCACCAGACGCGACTGGCGGCTCTCGGCAGGCTTTCTGCCTCGATCGCCCACGAGATCCGCAATCCCGTCGGCGCCATCAGTCATGCGGCGCAGTTACTCGCCGAGGACTCGGGACTTTCCGAGTCCAACCATCGGATGACCGACATCATCCGGGCGAACACCGAGCGCGTCAGCACCATCATCGGCAACGTGCAGCAACTTGCGCGTCGCGAAACCACGCGCCCTGAGCGGATGCCGCTCGGCGAATGGCTGACCGACTTCGTGCAGGAATTCCTCAACACGGGCGGCCATGAGGCAGGGCAGCTCGCGGCCGAGATGCCGGACCCGGAGCTCGAGGTGCGGGTAGATCCTTCACACCTGCGCCAGATCCTGTGGAATCTGTGCGAGAACGCATTCCGTTACTCGGTGAAGATCCCGGACGACACGGTCGAGATCCGCATCGGCCGGCTCGCGGGAAGCAATCGGCCCTTCCTCGAGGTGCTCGACCGGGGCCCTGGCATCGATTCGACGATCAGCGACCGCATCTTCGAGCCGTTCTTCACGTCGCGCGCAAGCGGCACCGGACTTGGACTGTTCATCGCGCGCGAACTTGCGCAGTGCAACCGTGCCCTTCTCGTCTACGAACCGCGCATCGGCGGCGGCAGTGTTTTCCGCATCGTTTTCGCCGACCCGCAGCGCTGGGAACAGACCTGAACCCATGGAAAATCCGCGCGCGCTCATCGTCGACGACGAACCCGACATCTGCGAGCTCTTGTCGCTGACGCTCGCACGCATGGGCGTGGATTCAAGCGCGGTACACGACCTCGCCTCGGCCCGCCGCGAGCTCCAGGCCCGCAAGGACTATGCGCTCTGCCTCACTGACCTGCGGCTTCCTGATGGCGATGGCACTGAGCTCATTGAATGGATCCAGAGCGAGGCGCCGGAACTTCCGGTTGCCGTCATCACGGCGCATGGGCACGTCGAGGCTGCGGTTCTGGCGCTGAAGCTGGGTGCTTTCGATTTCGTCCGCAAGCCCGTCGATATCGCGGACCTCAGGAAGCTCGTCAACCAGGCGCTCAAGCTCTCTGACAGCCGGCGCGCCGCGGATGGCGGGCGCCGCCTCCTCGGCGATTCCGAGCCGATGCAGAAACTCCGGACGATGATCAGCCGCGTATCGCGCAGCCAGGCGCCCGTGCACATCACGGGCGAGTCCGGTACGGGCAAGGAGCTGGTCGCACGCCTTATTCACGAGACCGGCCCGCGCAAGGATGCCCCGTTCGTGCCCGTCAGCTGCGGCGCAATTCCCTCCGAACTCATGGAAAGCGAACTCTTCGGCCACCGCCGCGGCAGCTTCACGGGCGCCGTCGCCGACAAGCTGGGTCTGGTGCAGGCCGCGGAGGGCGGCACGCTCTTTCTCGACGAAGTCGCGGACCTCCCCTTCGTCATGCAAGTAAAGCTCCTGCGACTCATCCAGGAGAAAACTGCGCGACCGGTCGGCGACCAGCGCGAGCAGCCCGTGGACGTGCGCATACTTTCGGCGACCCACCGGGACCTCGCAGAGCTCGTCGCGGCAGGTCGCTTCCGTGAAGACCTCTACTACCGGATCAATGTCATCGAGATGCGCGTGCCGGCGCTGCGCGAGCGGCTGTCGGACGTGCGCGAGCTGGCTGTCGCGGTCACCCAGCGATTCGCGGCACGGCTCGCCATGGCACCGCCCGCGATTTCGGACGAGGCCATGGCGCTGCTCGCAAACCATGACTTCCCGGGCAATGTCCGCGAGCTCGAGAACGTCATCGAGCGCGCGTTGACGCTGTGTGACGGCGGTACGATTCAGCCCGACGACATCGAGCTTCGCGGCCCGCCGACGTTTGAGGATTCGGTGCCGCCCCACCGTGCCGGAACCCTGCCCCAGACGCTCGAAGACATGGAACGGGCGTCGATCCGCAAGGCGCTCGAGGAGGCCCGCTACAACAAGACGGCGGCGGCACGCACACTCGGCATCAGCTTCCGGGCGCTGCGCTACCGCATCAAGAAACTCGGCATCGAGTGACCCATCGCGTCACTTTGTGACGCAGCGGGTCCGGTACAGCGTCGCCAGACCCCGACGATCTTCTGACAAGTTCAATAAAATACTGTTGATTCCGTCACTTACGAGGGCCGGTCGGCTTGGCATGATCCTTGCTGTACCTAGGGTGCATCGGCGCATGAGCGCCGCCCTCGTTAGCCAAAGGAGTTTACGGAAATGAAGAGTCTACAGAAGGGCTTCACGCTCATCGAATTGATGATCGTGGTGGCCATTATCGGCATCCTGGCCGCGATCGCGATCCCCGCGTACCAGGACTACACGATTCGTGCGCAGGTCTCTGAAGGCCTGACGCTCGCGTCGGACGTCAAGGCGGGTGTCGCTGAGTATTCTGCGCAGACTGGCGTTTGGCCTGTGACGCTCGCGGAAGCGGGGCTCGGGTCTACGGCTATAGCGGCAAACAAGCAGGGTCGCTACGTCGACAATATCGACATTGACCCGGCAGGTGGGACGATCGTCATCACCTATGGCCACGACGCCAACGCAAAGATCCTGACGCAGACGCTGGCGATCCAGCCGTACACCAACGACAACGGTGACGTCGTCTGGCGCTGTGGCAAGTCCGATGCGCCAGTCGCACCTGCGACCGCTGTACTCGGCGGCACAACGTCGCCGGACTCTGACGGGCTCACGAACTTGTCGGACAAGCACATGCCGGCGTCCTGCCGCAGTGGCTTCGGCGGTGCGTGAGGGTTGAGGTTCCTGGACCGGCGATCGTGCCGGACCCGGCAAGGCCCCTGCATGCAGGGGCCTTGTTTTTTCCGTCGATGGTCTTCCTGAACCCACGAAAATGATCTCTGCCGGGCGCCCTCGATTCAGTGACTGGCGGGCTGTGCTGTTCAGCCAGGTGCTTGCTCTTGCGTTCCTTGCCGGTTCGCTGTGGTGGATCTCGCACGAACTCTCATGGGTTTTCGCGAGTCACCGGGATCTCGTCTCGTTTGACTTCCATGACCCGCTAGGGTCGCCGCTCTTCCGGCAGCTTGCGGCATTTGCGGGCGCTGCCTGGGCGGTGCATGCACTCCTGGGCCTCCTGGCGCTCGCGCTTGCCGCCCTGACGGAACGTGCTTTCCCGAAAGGTGTTGCCGCACGCCCCATGTGGCTCATAGCAGGGTGGTTCGTACTGCTGGTCGGCCTCGCGATGACAGCCAATACCACCTGGTTTTCGTCCTCGGTCTTCGCCAGCGACGAGTCATGGTGGCGCGGTCGCCTGATGGGCGTGCATCCGGTGCTGATCGTCGCGACGCTCATCGCCCTGGTCGTAGCCGGTCTTGCGGTCCGCGCACTGCCGCGGCTTTGGTCGCCGCGACCGGCCGCGACGATCGCCGTGGTGGCCGCGCTCGTCGTCCTTGCAATCGTCCTGAGCACGCCTCGGCTCGTCGGCGCTTCCACGCCCGCTGCTGTCTCGACGCCGCACATCGTCATCATCGGCATCGACTCGCTCCGAAACGACCTGAAGCTGCCGCGACGGGGCGAGGCGACGACGCCCAATATCCGCGATTTCCTCGCAGGTGCCCGCCGCTTCAACGACGCGACAACTCCGCTCGCACGCACGTACCCATCCTGGCTGTCCATCCTGACTGGGCGGCATCCGGTCACGACCAATGCCCGCGTCAAC
>DATBSX010000310.1:0-4466 GCA_036559565.1 Steroidobacteraceae bacterium
GCGCGCGCGGAGTTGATGTCGATCGAGACGAGGGCCTCGGTGTAGTCGATCACGATGCTGCCGCCGGAGGGCAGGGTGACCGAGTGCGAGTACGCCGACTCGATCTGGCTTTCGATCTGGAAGCGCGTGAAGAGCGGCACGTCGTCCGTGTAGGGCTTGATCTGGCGCTGGGCGTCGCCCGACTGGAAGCGCTGCACGTACTCGAGCGCGCGCTGGTGGGCGCCCGGCTCGTCGATCAGGACCTCGCCAATGTCGTCCGAGAGGTAGTCACGCAGCGCCCGCGTGACTGCGTCGCTCTCCTGGTAGACGAGGAACGGGGCAGAGCGCTCGCCCGCGGCGGTGACGATGGCGTCCCAGTTGGCGCGCAGGTTGTCGAGGTCCCACTGCAGCTCTTCGGGTCCGCGGCCGACACCGGCCGTGCGCACGATCGTGCCCATGCCGTCCGGTATCTTGAGGTGCTCGAGCGAGTCGCGCGTCACGTCGCGGTCCTCGCCCTCGATGCGGCGGGAGACGCCTCCCGCGCGCGGGTTGTTTGGCATCAGGACCAGGAAGCGTCCCGCGAGGCTGATGTAAGTGGTGAGCGCAGCGCCCTTGTTGCCGCGCTCTTCCTTCTCGACCTGCACCAGGAGCTCCTGGCCTTCCTGGAGCACGTCGCGAATATTGAAGCGTGCGCCAGGCGCCGGCTGGAAGCGGAAGTATTCGCGCGCGACTTCCTTGAGCGGCAGGAAGCCCTGGCGCTGGGCGCCATACTCGACGAAGGCGGCTTCGAGGCTCGGCTCGACGCGCGTGACGCGCGCCTTGTAGACGTTGCCTTTTTTCTGCTCGCGAGACGGTAGGTCGATCGAAAGGTCGAAAAGCTTCTGGCCGTCAACCAGAGCGACGCGCAACTCCTCCTGCTGAGTCGCGTTGATTAGCATTCTTTTCATGTGCCCCATCCAAGGTGCTTGGGGCCCTGTCGCGGGGGATGTCGCGCATTTTCACGGGAGGAATCTGCAGCTCCGCAGGCGCGGATCGCGGGCGCACAGGTGCGGGTCGCAGCGACTGGCTGCGGGTCGTATCGCTCCTGCAGGGACTTCCGAGATCGACACGCGCGGGGAACTTCACATCCGAAACGAAGGGCCGGCGATGGTCCGGACGAACCGGACCAACTAACATGCGGCCTGCCCGCCACGACACCACGGTTGAACGGGGCCGATTGGGAGAAACCGCGTAATGGTCAGCAGCCCGGCTTCACTTCGCGAAGCCTGCGCCGCACGACCTGACTGCCGGCTACGATATCAGATGCTCCCGGGAAATCAACACGTTAGAGAGATTCTGTGAAGGCGGGTCGAAATCAATCGCTTGGCGTGCGCAAGGTCCGGGCCGGCGAGGCGTCGGCCGGCCAGCGCCTCGACAATTTCCTGCTGCGCGAACTCCAGGGCGTTCCCCGCAGCCGGGTCTACCGCCTGCTGCGGCGCGGCGAGGTCCGGGTCAACGGCAAGCGCAAGCAAGCTGATTACCGTCTCGCTGCCGAAGACGAAGTCCGGCTGCCGCCGCTGCGCGACCCGCCGCCGGTCGAGTCCGGGACGCCGCGTGTTCCCGATGCCCTGCTTGCCGTCGTACGCGATGCCATCGTGCACGAAGATCCCCGGCTCCTCGTGCTGAACAAGCCCGCAGGCCTTGCCGTCCACGGCGGATCGGGGCTCGCCTTCGGCGTCATCGAGGCCCTGCGGGCATTGCGGCCGGACGAGTCGCTCGAGCTCGTGCACCGGCTCGATCGCGACACGAGCGGATGCCTGCTCGTCGCGCGCAAGCGCGCGGCCCTCGTGAGTGCCCACGCACTCCTTCGCGAGGGAGCGGTCGAGAAGCATTACGCCGCCCTCGTCGTCGGGCACTGGCGCCTCGGGCGCAAGACGATCGACGCGCCCGTGCTCACGCAGGCGCGCCAGGGCGGCGAGCGCGTCGTGCGCGTGCATCGCGGGGGCAAGATCGCCGTGTCCGTCTTCGATCCGGTCACGCATTTCCGCGATCTCGCGACGCGCATGGACGTCGCGATCCAGACGGGACGCACCCACCAGATCCGCGTGCACGCCGCCTTTGCGGGACATCCGGTCGCGGGAGACGAGAAATACGGCAACCGGGAATCCAACGCGCCGCTGCGTGCGCTCGGACTGCGCCGCATGTTCCTGCATGCGGCGTCGGTGTCATTCCGCTGGCCGGACGACGAGACCGTATTTCGCGTGGAGGCGCCATTGCCGGCGGAACTCGAAGCGGTGCTCGCGAACCTTCGACAGGCTTCCGCCCGGGCCTAGGCGCGTCCCAGTGGATCGAGGCTCGCGGCCCGCAGCGCCCCGGCGAGCCAGATCAGCGGCAGCCCGACGAGTGCGGCCGGATCGTGCGTGTCCATGGCCGCGAAAAGCGCGACCCCGAGACCTTCGCTGCGAAAACCGCCCGCGCAGTCCAGGGGCTGGTCGAGTTCGACGTAGCGGGCAATCTCGAGCGGCGTCAGCATGCGGAAGTGGACGATCGTGAGGTCCACGTGCTCGGCGACGGACATCGGCTCGGCACGGCAGAGCACGGCCGCCGTGTGGAATTCAACCCGCCGGCCGCTGATCGCGGCGAGTTGGTCGCGGCAGCGCGCGGCGTCGCCCGGCTTGTCGAGGGTGCGCCCTTCGCACACGGCCACCTGGTCCGAGCCGATGACCCAGGCGCCCGGATGACGGTTCGCGACGGCCGCAGCCTTGGCGTGGGCCAGCCGCAAGGCGCGCGCACGCGGCAGCTCCGCGATCCGCGAGTCTTCGTCGACACCGGGCGCCTCCACGGCAAAGAGGAGGCCGAGGCGTTCGAGGAGCGAGGCCCGATACCGGGAGGTGGAGGCGAGGAAAAGGGGCTGCGCCATGACGCTCAGTGCTTACAAAACAAGGATTTGCGCCATTTGTTCTTTGACACCCCGGAGCCTCGTCTCTATGATACCGCCCCCATGTCGACGCCCCCAGATCGACCGCTCGACGTGCTCGGGCTGGCGCGCGACAGGGCCCTGGTCGAGCGCGAATTCCCGATTGCCGGCTTCGCGCGCCTGCGGGACAGGTTGGCGGAGCCGACCGGTCAGGCGCGGGCCCGGGCGCAGTTTGGCCTGGCAGGCGAGTGGCCCATCGTGCAGCTTGCCCTTGAGGCGGACGTCGTGATGAGCTGCCAGCGGTGCCTGAAGCCGGTCCGCCGGAGAGTCGCATCGCAGTCGCAGCTCGTGTTCGCGCCGGAGGATGCGCCCGAGCTGCCGGGCGACTACGAGGCGATCGGCGGCGATCCGCGCATGGTGGACTTCGCGGCGCTCGTCGAGGACGAATTGCTGCTGGGGCTGCCGCTCATTCCGCGACATGAAGCGGATGAGAAGTGCACGCCGCCCGGAGGCGGCGAGATCGTCAATGGCGAAACGCAGGCGACTGAAATGCGCCGGCCGTTCGCGGGATTGAGGGATTTGCTGAAACACTGAATTGGAGAAGATTTCATGCCCGTTCAGAAAAGCCGAAAGACGCCGTCGAAGCGCGGCATGCACCGCTCGCATGACCACCTGACGAAGCCGGCGCTGTCGAAGGACCCGACGACGGGCGAGACGCACCTGCGCCACCGCGTGAGCCGCGACGGCTTCTATCGCGGCAAGAAGGTGATCGACGTACCAGTCGAGGACACGGGCCCGGAGTGAGCCGGGGGCCCGCGGCCCGGCCACGACCCCTCCGATGAACCGCTATTCGCGCGTCGCCGGAACCGGCAGCTACCTGCCGGAGAAGATCCTCACCAACAAGGATCTCGAGGCGACGATCGACACGACGGACGAGTGGATCCGCACGCGCACGGGCATCGAGCGGCGGCACATCGCGGCGCCGGACGAAACGAGTTCTTCGCTCGCCGAGCATGCGGCGCGGCGCGCGCTGAAGTCCGCGGGCATGACGCCTGCCGACGTCGACTTCATCGTCGTCGGCACGACGACGCCTGACCTCATCTTCCCGAATACGGGCACGCTGCTGCAGCAGCTGCTCGACATTCACGGCTGCCCGGCGTTCTCCCTCGAGACCGCCTGCAGCGGATTCATCTATGCGCTTTCGATCGCGGACAAGTACGTGCGGCTCGGCGAGTCCAAGTGCGCGCTCGTGGTCGGCGTCGAGTGCCTGTCGCGTTTCGTGGACTGGACCGATCGCGGGACAGCCGTGCTCTTTGGCGACGGTGCGGGTGCAGTCATCCTGACGCCGGCTGACGAGCCGGGAATCATCGGCACCCACCTGCACTCGGACGGCAAGTACCAGGACCTGCTCTACTTTCCGTACGGCGTCTCGAAGGGATTCGACACGCTGCGCAACAACTCGACCGACGGCCTCAAGATGCAGGGCAACGAAGTCTTCAAGGTCGCCGTGCGGACGCTATCGAAGCTCGTGGACGAGACGCTCGCGAAGAACGGGATCGAGCGCAGCGAAATCGACTGGCTTGTCCCGCAC
>DATBSX010000311.1:0-14556 GCA_036559565.1 Steroidobacteraceae bacterium
TCCTGCCCGGTCTCGGCCGGCAGGCGCTTGTAGAGGTCGATCGAGTACTTGTGCAGCTGCCCGACCGTGTAGCTCATGTTGAAGAGTGGAAGGAGGCCGGCGGCGTGCCAGGTGGAACCGGCGGTCAGCTCCGCGCGCTCGAGGAGCACGACGTCCGACCAGCCCTTGTGCGTCAGGTGATAGAGGGTGCTGACCCCGACGGCCCCGCCGCCGATCACGACCACCCGCGCATGCTTCTTCATGCCCCCGAACCCCCTCGGTGCGCCCCCGGCAGTGTAGCCGGTGGGCGGCCGCCTTCGGCCCTGAATGCGACCTTCTTATGTCGGAAACAGACATCCGCGTCGCGGCCGCTGGCATACTCCAAGCGCCGTGGAGAAGACCCGCTTCGCCTTCCTGACGCTGCCGAATTACTCGCTGATTGCGGTCACGAACGCGCTCGAGGTCCTGCGCATGGCCAACCGCGTGGTCGGCCGGGACGTCTACGAATGGTCCATCGCGAGCCTCGACGGCAAGCCCGTCGCCGCGAGCAGCGGCCTCGAACTCACCCCAACCATCCCGCTCGACAAGGTGGGCAAGTTCGAGATCCTGTTCGTCTGCGGCGGCATCAACATCCGCGAGGCTGTTTCCAATCCGCTGCTCACGGCCCTGCGCCGGCTGGCCGAGCGGCGTGTCGGCCTCGGCGCGCTGTGCACCGGCGGCTATGCGCTCGCTCGCGCGGGCCTGCTCGACAACTATCGGGCGACCATCCACTGGGAGAACCTGTCGGCTCTTCGCGAGGAGTTCCCGCGCGTCCAGCTGAACGACCAGGTCTTCAGCATCGACCGCGATCGCTATACGGCATCTGGGGGAACTGCCCCATTAGACCTGATGCTTAACCTCATCCAGTTGAAGCATGGGCTCAAGATTTCACAGGGAGTTTCGGAACAGTTCGTCCTGGAGCGCGTGAGGAGCAGCGACGACCGCCAGTACGTGCCGCTTCGGGCCCAGGTCGGCAACTCCCACCGGAGCATGATCCAGGTCGCCGAGCTCATGGAGGAGCACATCGAGAAGCCGCTCTCGCTCGAGGACATCGCGCGCACGACCGGCCTCTCGCGGCGGCAGATCGAGCGGCTGTTCCGGCGTTACCTCGACTGCGTGCCGAAGCGCTACTACCTCGAGATGCGCCTGCGCCGTGCCCGCGAACTCCTCCTGCAGACGGCCATGCCGATCATGGACGTCACGACCTCCTGCGGCTTCAAGTCCCCGCCCCACTTCTCCCGCTGCTACCGGTCCCTGTTCGGCCATCCCCCGAGCGCGGAGCGGCAAGTCCGCAAATGAGCCCTTGGCCTTGCGTCCCAGTTCGGGCGGGTCTGTCGTTTGTGGGCAAGTTCTTGTCGCTAAGCGGCCCGTCCTGCCTCGCGCCTGTCCTTAAGATCGCTGTCATCTGCCGGCACCCGAGGGGCGTAAATGCCTGAATCAGAGGAAGAGTTCGATCTCCGGACGCTCGATGACACCGAGCTCGCCGAGCAGGTGCACGACGACATGTACAACGGCCTCAAGGCAGAGGTCGAGCAGGCGACGCACATCTTCCTCGAGCGCGGCTGGGCGCCCGAGCGCGTGCTGAACGACGCCCTCGTCGAGGGCATGCGGATCGTCGGCGTCGATTTCCGCGACGGGATCCTGTTCGTGCCGGAGGTGCTGCTCGCCGCGAATGCGATGAAGGGCGGGATGGCGATCCTGCGGCCGCTGCTCGCCGATACCGGCGTCGAGCCCATCGGCAAGATCGTGATCGGCACCGTCAAGGGCGACATCCACGACATCGGCAAGAACCTGGTCGGCATGATGCTCGAGGGCGCGGGCTTCGAGGTCATCGACATCGGCATTAATAATTCGTTCGAGAAATACCTCGCCGCGCTCGAGCAACACCAGCCGGACTTCCTCGGCATGTCGGCCCTGCTGACGACGACCATGCCCTACATGAAAGTCGTCATCGACACACTGAAAGAAAGGAACCTGCGGGACAAATACATCGTCCTCGTCGGCGGCGCGCCGCTCAACGAGGAATTCGGCAAGGCCGTCGGCGCCGACGCCTACTGCCGGGACGCCGCGATCGCGGTCGAGACGGCGAAGCGCCTGCTCGCGGAGCGCCGCGCAGCCGCCCATGCAGCCTAGGCTCCTCGTCATCGCCTGCGGCGCGCTCGCGCGCGAGGTGAATGCGCTGAAGCGCGCGAACGGCTGGACGACGATGGACGTCGCCTGCCTTCCGCCCGAGCTGCACAACCGCCCGGAGGGCATCGCGCCCGCCGTGCGTGCAAAGATCCGCGAGCATCGCGCGGACTACGCCGGCATCTTCGTGGCCTACGGCGAATGCGGCACGAAGGGCGCGCTCGATGCGGTGCTCGCGCAGGAAGGCGTCGAACGCATCCCGGGCGCGCACTGCTACGAGTTCTTTGCAACACCTTCCGTTTTCGCCGCGCTCGCGGACGCCGAGCCCGGCACCTTCTACCTGACGGATTTCCTGCTGCGGCACTTCGATCGCCTCGTGATCCGCGCGCTCGGGATCGACCGTCATCCGGAACTGCAGGCCACGTATTTCGGCAACTACCGCCGCCTCGTGTACCTCGCGCAGGCGCCGAAGGCGGCGGCGGAGGCCGAGGCACGCGCCGTCGCCGAACGCCTCGGCCTCGAATTCGAAACGCGGAACACGGGCTACGGCGGTCTCGGCACGAGTCTCGCCGCCTTCACCGCGCGCCCGTGGATGCCCTCGTGGCCAGCCTGAGCGTGATCTCCTGGCGGGACATCCCCGCGCAGGTCGTCGTGCGGCGAGGCCGCGAGACCGCGAAGGCAAAGCTCTCGGACCGTTTCCAGGAAGCGGTCGATCGCGCCGCGATGCGCGCCGGCAAGGGCAGCTCGGAACTCTATCTCGCCGAATGGAAGCGCTCCGGCGCCACCCCGTGCAGCGACGACATCGAACGCGAGGCGGCTGCGGAAGCCGCGCGGATCGAGGCCCGCTACACGGATGAGGACCTCGAGCGGCTGGTCCGCTCGAAAGGCGTCGATGAATCGAAGGCGCCCGCTTGACCGACACCGTCGTCAGTTCCGCCACGCGCGAGGTCATCATCGGCTTTGATCGCCCGTTCGTGATCATCGGCGAGCGCATCAACCCCACCGGGCGCAAGCTCCTCGCCGCCGAAATGGCCGCGGGCGATTTCAGCCGCGTCGAGTCCGACGCGCGCGCGCAGGTGGAAGCCGGCGCGCACATGCTGGACGTCAACGCGGGGATCCCGCTCGCCGACGAGCCGGCGATCCTCGCAAAAGCCATCCAGCTCGTGCAGTCGATCACCGACCTGCCGCTGTCGATCGATTCCTCGATCGTCGCGGCGCTGGAGGCCGGGCTTCGCGTCTACCAGGGCAAGGCGCTCGTGAACTCCGTGACCGGCGAGGAGGAACGCCTGGAGTCGGTGCTGCCGCTCGTCAGGAAGTACGGCGCCGCGGTCGTCGCGATCAGCAACGACGAGACCGGCATCTCGGAAGACCCGGACGTGCGCTTCGGGATCGCCAAGCGCATCGTCGAGCGCGCGGCGGATCACGGCATCCCGGCAAGCGACGTCGTCGTCGACCCGCTCGTCATGCCGATCGGCGCGATCAACCTGGCCGGCGTGCAGGTGATGCGCCTCGTGCGCCGCCTGCATGACGAACTCCGGGTCAACACGACCTGCGGCGCCTCGAACGTCAGCTTCGGCCTGCCGAACCGCGACGGCATCAACAGCGCCTTCCTCACGATGGCGATCGCTTCCGGCCTCACCTCGGCGATCACGAATCCGCTGCACGCCGAGACCGTCAGGGCCTGCCTCGGCGCGGACGTGATGATGGGCCACGACCCGGACTGTGCGCGCTGGATCGCGCGCTACCGCGAAGCGCCGCCGCCCAGCGCGGATGGCGAGGCCGGTCGCGGCCGGCGCGAACGTGGCCGGCGTCCCCGTGCCTAGCGAAGAGCGGGATCCGCTCGTCGTCTTCACGCCTTCCGGCAAGCGCGGGCGCTTCCCGGTCGGCACGCCGCTCCTGTCCGCGGCGCGCACCCTCGGCGTCGACGTCGATTCGGTCTGCGGCGGGCGCGGCATCTGCGGCCGCTGCCAGGTGCTGATCGCCGAGGGCGAGTTCGCCAAGCACGGCGTGCGTTCAGGCAGCGCGAGCGTCTCTGCCGTCTCCGAGGTCGAGACGCGCTACGCGAAACGCCGCGGACTCGCACAAGGGCATCGCCTGTCCTGCCAGGCGCGCGTCGAGCGCAACGTCGTCGTAGACGTGCCGCCCGGCAGCCAGGTTCACCGCCAGGTCGTGCGCAAGGACGCGGATGCGCGCGAGATCGAGCTGAACCCGGTCGTCCGCCTGCACTACGTCGAGGTGAAAGAGCCGGACATGCAGGATCCCTCCGGCGACCTGCGGCGCCTGTTCGAGGCGCTCGAGCGCGAGTGGGGACTCAAGGACCTCGCCTGCGATCCTTCCCTCCTCGGCGGGCTGCAGGCGCTCCTGCGCAAGGGCGAATGGAAAGTCACGGCCGCCGTACACGGCGGTTCGCAGGTCATCGCACTGTGGCCCGGGTTTCACGACAAGGCTTTCGGCATGGCGGTGGACGTCGGTTCCACCACGGTCGCCGCGCACCTGTGCAACCTCGAGAGCGGCGAGCTCGCCGCCGCCGCGGGCGTGATGAACCCGCAGATCCGCTTCGGCGAAGACCTGATGAGCCGCGTCTCCTACGCGATGATGAATCCGGGCGGCGCGGTGAAGATGACCGAGGCGATCCGCGAAACGCTCTCGGCGCTCGCCGCCGAACTCGCGCGCGAGGCCGGCATCGAGTTGACCGACATCCTCGAGCTTTCGCTCGTCGGCAACCCGATCATGCATCACCTCGTGCTCGGCATTGACCCGGTGGAGCTCGGCGGCGCGCCGTTCGCGCTCGCGGTCGACCAGGCGCTGACGCTGCCGGCGTCCTCGCTCGGGATCGCGGTAAACCCCGAGGCGCGCGTTTACATCCTCCCCTGCATCGCGGGCCACGTCGGCGCCGACTGCGCCGGCGTGATCCTCGCCGAGCGGCCCGACCAGCGCGACGAGATCACGCTCCTCGTCGACGTCGGCACGAATGCGGAAATCGTGCTCGGCAACCGCAAGCGCCTGCTCGCCTGCTCGAGCCCGACGGGCCCCGCCTTCGAGGGCGCGCAGATCTCCTGCGGCCAGCGCGCCGCGCCCGGCGCGATCGAGCGCGTGCGCATCGACCCGGCGACGCTCGAGCCGCGCTACAAGGTGATCGGCAGCGAGCTCTGGTCGGACGATCCGGGATTCGCTGCCGCGACCGCCCGCACCGGCGTCACCGGTGTCTGCGGCTCCGGCATCATCGAGGTCATCGCCGGGATGTACCTCGCCGGCGTCATCAACCAGGACGGCGTCATCGACGGCGCTCTCGCGTCGCAGAGCGATCGCATCGTCGCGGACGGGCGGACATTTTCCTACATCCTGCACCGCGGCGACGTGCCGATGAAGATCACGCAGACCGACGTGCGCGCGATCCAACTCGCGAAGGCCGCGCTGTACGCAGGCGTTGCGCTCCTCATGGATCATCTCGGCATCGAGCGCGTGGATCGCATCCGCCTCGCCGGCGCTTTCGGCAGCCACATCGACGTGAAGTACGCGATGGTCCTCGGCCTCATTCCCGACTGCGACCTGAAGTCCGTCGCCTCGGCCGGCAACGCGGCCGGCGCCGGGGCGCGCATCGCGCTCCTCGACTCGACCGCCCGCGCGACGATCGAGGAACTCGTCCGCCGCGTCGAGAAGATAGAGACCGCCATCGAACCGCGCTTCCAGGCGCACTTCATCGAGGCGATGGCGATTCCGCACAAGACCGCGGCTTATGCGGAACTGCGCAAGGCCGTGTCGCTGCCGGCGGCGAAGGAATCGGCGGCGCAGGGCGCGACGAAAGGCCGACGGGGGCGCAGAATAGCCGCTCCCTGATTCGCGAGGCCTGCCCATGGGCGCACTCGATATCACCATCCTGTTCGCCTACCTCGCGCTGCTCGTTGGCATCGGCATCTACGCCCAGCGCCGCAAGCCTGACGTCGACGACTACTTCGTCGCGGGGCGCCGCATGGGGCCCGTCACGATCGCGTGCATGTGGGTCGCGGCCTGGATCGGCGGGGCCTCAATCGTCGGCACGTCGGCGCGCGTCTACACGCAGGGCATCACCGGCATCTGGTACGTGCTCGGGATCGCGATCGGCTGCACCCTGTTCGGCCTCACCGTCGCGAGGCGCGTGAAGCAACTGGGTGACGGCGACCGGCACCTCACCTACCCGGACTTCATCGAGCGGCACTACGACAATCGCACGCGCGCCGTCGCGACGATCACGACGGTCCTTGCCTACACCGCGTACTCCGCGGGCCAGTTCGCCGCCGCCGCGGCCATCATGCAGGTGCTGATCGGCTGGAGCTACGGGAACTGCCTGCTCCTCGCCGGCGCGATTGTGACGCTTTACACCGCAGCCGGCGGCTATCTCGCGGTTACCTTCACCGACCGCGTGCAGGTCACGCTGGTCCTCGTCGGCATCGTCGCGGTCGGCATTCCCGTCGCGATCTCGCAGGCCGGCAGCTGGGCCGACATGCAGGCCGCACTCCCCGCGTCGTACTACGATTTCGGGGCGCAGGGCTGGGACAAGGTCGCCGCGCTCGTTGTCTCGATGGTGCTCAGCTTCTTCGTCGCGATGGACAGCTTCTCGCGCAGCTTTGCCGCGCGCGATGCCGAGGCGGCGCGGCGCGGCGCGCTCATCGCGCCGCTCGTGATGCTGCCGATCGCGGTCGCCGTCGCCTGGCTCGGCCTCGCGGCGGCCGTGCTCTACCCGGACCCGGCGTCGAGCGCCAGCATTCTCGCGACGTTTGTCCTCGACCGCTTCCCGGTGGGCCTGAAGGGCCTCATGGTGATCGGCATCCTGTCGGCCGTAATGTCGGTCGCATCCATCAGCGTGCTGACCGCCTCGGCGAACTACGCGCGCGACATCCACCAGCGCTACCTGCGCCCGAACATCCAGCCCGCGGCGATGCTGCGGATCGGCACGCTGGCTTCGCTCGGCGCGGGAGGCCTCGGGCTCCTCCTCGCCTGGAAGATGCGCGACATCATCGACATCCTCCAGTTCGGCTTCACGATCAACTCGGCCGGGCTCTTCCTGCCGACGATCGCGGCGCTGTGGACGGACCGGATCCCGGCCTCCGCCGCGTTCTGGAGCACGCTCGCCTCGCTCGCCACGGTCATCGTCTGGCGCATCGCGGCCGACCCGGGCACGGGCGGCATCTTCGGTATCGATCCGCTCTGGCCGGGGCTCGCCGTTTCCGCGATCCTGCTGATCGCGCTTTCGGTCCGCGCGCGGTGAAGATCGTCGTCGCGGAAGCGCCGGAGGCCGAAGGCCGCGACCTCTCGATCGAGCGTCACCACCTGCCGGGAGACGCGAGGGTCGAAACCTTCACGTACCGCGGCGACCGGGCGGCGCTCGCCGCGGCCTGCCGGGACGCCGATGCGATACTCACCGACTACGTCCCGTTCGACCGCGAGCAGCTCGGCCACCTCGAGCGTTGCCGGATCATCTCGGTCACCGCGACGGGCTGGGACTGCGTCGACGTCGCCGCGGCGGCCGAGCGCGGCATCCGCGTCGCCGCCGTCGGCGAGTACTGCACAGACGAGGTCGCCGACCACACGCTCGCGCTCCTGCTCGCGCTTGAGCGCAAGCTCCTCGACTATCACCGCCAGGTGCAGGTCGCGCACGACTTCCGCTGGAACGCGGTCACGGGCATCCGCCGCCTCTCCGGCCAGTCGCTCGGCCTTGTCGGCTTCGGGCGCATCGGACAAGCCGTGGCCCGCCGCGCACGCGGCTTCGGACTCGCGATTCTCGCCGCCGACCCGCGCGTGCCCGCAGACGTCGTGCAGGGCCACGGCGCCGAGCGCGTGACCTTCGACGAGCTGCTCTCGCGTGCGGACATCATCAGCCTGCACAGCAACCTCGACGCGGGAAGCCGCGGCCTCCTCAATCGCGCGGCCTTTGAAAAGATGCAGCGCGAGCCGCTCCTCATCAACGTCGCCCGCGGCGGGCTCCTCGTCGAGGCCGACCTCGTGGATGCGCTCGACCGCGGACTCGTTGCCGGTGCGGCGCTCGACGTGCTGGCTGAGGATTCGCCCGACCTCGGGCATCATCCGCTCGTGGGGCGGCCGGACGTACTGCTGACGCCTCATGTCGCTTTCTATTCGGAGTCGGCCTTGGAAGACCTGCGTCGCATCTCCGCCTCGAACATCCGCGAATTCCTGGAGGGGCGGCCGGACCAGGTGTTCCGGCTCGTCGAGGTGCCGGCATGAGCGAGGAAGGCAAGTTCGACGGGGCGCCGGAGCGCGGCACGATCAACTTCAGCGTCGGCCAGCCCTCGGCGGACCTGCTGCCGCTTGCGCTCCTCGCAACGGCCGGCCAGCGATTCTTCGCGGGCGCCGAGCCGCTCGAGCTGAATTACGGCCAGCGCCAGGGCGATGCGCGCTTCCGCGCGGCGCTCGCCGCATTCCTCGGCGAATCCGGGGGCATCCCCGTGGACCCGGATTCCTTGATGCTGACCGGCGGCATCTCGCAGGCGCTCGACTTCATCTGCAGCCGGTACGCGAAGGCGGGCGACGTCGTCTTCGTCGAAGAGCCGAGCTATCCCTATTCGTTCCAGATCTTCCGCGACCACGAGCTCGAGGTCGTCGGCGTGCCGGTCGATGGCGCCGGCATGGACGTCGCGCAGCTGGAGCGCGAACTCGCAAAGCGCAAGCCGAGGCTCGTCTACACGATCCCGGCTTTCCACAACCCGACCGGCCAGGTCATGGATCGCGCGCGCCGCGAGCGTCTCGTCGCGCTCTCCCGCGAGCACGGCTTCGTGATCATCGCCGACGAGGTGTACCAGCTCCTGCATCACGGCACGCCGGCGCCGCCCTCGTTCGGCGCGCTCTGCCGGGACGGCAACGTGCTCGCGCTCGGCACCTTCTCGAAGATCCTCGCGCCGAGCCTGCGCCTCGGCTGGATCCAGACGACGCCCGAGCTCATGCAGACGATGCTCGCGAGCGGCGCGCTCGTGAGCGGCGGGAATTTCAACCACTTCACCTCGCACGTCGTGCGCCAGCTCATGGAGAGCGGCGAGCTTTCCGCATTCGTGGCGGGCCTGCGCGCAAGTTATGCCGAGCGTGCGCAGGCGATGGACGCGGCTCTGCGCAAGCACCTTTCCGGCATCGCGCGCTGGCAGAAGCCCGCCGGCGGCTATTTCTTCTGGCTCGAGCTGCCGGAGGGCGCGGACGCGAGCGCGCTCGAGGCGGCTGCGCGCGCCGCAGGAACCGGCTTCCTGCCCGGCACCTTCTGTTCGACGTCGGGCGGCCTGCGGCATTGCATCCGGCTTTCATTCGCGCACTACACCGTGCCCGAGATCCACGAGGGCGTCGGACGCCTCGCACGCGCCTTCATCAAATGAAGTCGATCCGGTCGTCGCTTGAAAATCCCCGGCTGCGGCTGGCTGCGGTCGCCATGAATCGCAACGACATCCCGCAGGCCGAGCAGCTCCTCAAGGCGCACCTGTACGAGGCCCCGACCGACGTGCCCGCGATCCGGATGCTCGCCGAAGTCGCCATGCGCGTCGGCCGCGACGACGACGCGAAGAGCCTGCTGGAGCGCGCGCTCGAGCTCGCGCCCGGCTTCGAGCCCGCGCGTTACCAGCTCGCCGTGCTCCTGCACCGGCGGAACGAGCCCGCGGCCGCCCTCGCCGAGGTCGAGCGCCTGCTTGCCCTCGACGCGCGCAATCCTGGCTACCGAAATCTGGCCGCCGTCATCCTCGCCCGCGTCGGCCAGTACGAGCGCTCGAGCGGACTGTATGCAGAGCTCGCCAGGGAGTACCCGACGAATTCGAAGGTCTGGCTCAGCTACGGCCACGTGCTGAAGACCGAGGGCCGGCTGGACGAGAGCGTCGCCGCCTATCGGCGCGCGATCCAGCAGGAGCCCACCTTTGGCGAGGCGTACTGGAGCCTCGCCAACCTGAAAACCTTCCGCTTCGGGGACACCGATCTCGCCGTGATGCGCTCCGCGACGAACGACCCGTCGGTCGCCGATTCGGACCGGGTCAACCTGCATTTCGCCCTGGGCAAGGCGCTGGAGGACGCGGGCGAGTGGGCGGCCTCTTTTGAGCATTACGCCAAGGGCAATGCGCTGCACCGGGCGAAAAATCCCTACGACGCGGAGCAGAACACGGCGCGGGCCCGCCACCTCGAGGCAGTTTTCTCACGGGAATTCTTCGGCGCGCGCGCCGGCAGCGGCTGCCCGGTGGACAGCCCGATCTTCATTATCGGCATGCCGCGCTCGGGCTCGACCCTCCTCGAGCAGATCCTGGCGAGCCATTCGGCGGTCGAGGGCACGACGGAACTGCCCGAGATGATCACGATGGCCCGGGAGCTGCGCGCCCTCGCCGAGGACGACGACACCGGCTCCTATGCCGACGTGCTCGCCTCAATGGGCCCGGAAGCGCTGGCCGAGCTCGGCCGCAGCTACCTCGAACGGACGCGTGTGCATCGCAAAACGGACCGGCCGCACTTCATCGACAAGATGCCGAACAATTTCGTGCACGTCGCGATGATCCAGCTCGCCCTGCCGAACGCGAAAATCATCGATGCGCGCCGCCACCCGATGGCCTGCTGTTTCTCCAACTTCAAGCAGCACTACGCCCGCGGCCAGCGATTCAGCTATGGCCTCGAGGACATGGGCCGCTACTACCGGGACTACGTCGACCTGATGGCCCATTTCGACGCGGTCCTGCCGGGGCGAATCCACCGGGTTTTCTACGAGCGGATCGTCGATGACACCGAGGCCGAGGTGCGCCGCGTGCTCGATTACTGCGGCCTGCCTTTCGAGCCGGAATGCCTGCGTTTCTTCGAGAACGAGCGCCCGGTGCGGACCGCCAGTTCCGAGCAGGTCCGCCAGCCCATCTACCGCGAGGGAATGGATCACTGGCGGCACTATGAAAGCTGGCTCGACCCCCTGAAGTCCGCGCTCGGACCGGTGCTTCCGGCCTACCCGGCTGTGCCCGGCTCCTGATGCTCGCGTTGCGTCCACGCCACCGCGCATTTGCCGGTTTTGCGTTGGAGACGCTTTGGTCGTAGTCTCTGTCGCAACTGGACCCCCACTGGAGTAAGACAATGCCGGTTGTCCTTCCGAAGCGTCCGCTCTCGTTCCTTTCCCGCACTCCCGTCGCCTCAGCAGTCCTGCTGGCGCTGGCGAGCCCTTCGTTGATGGCGCAGGAAACCACTGCCCTTGGCGAAGTCATCGTCACCGCGCAGAAGCGATCTGAAAGCCTGCAGAACGTGCCGATCAGCATCGACGCCCTCGGCGAAGAGAAGATGAAGGAACTGAACGTCCAGAACTTCAAGGATTACGTCCAGTTCCTGCCGAGCGTCACCATGTCCCCGTCGCCCGGCTCGGGCTCCGGGTTCAACGCCGTGTACATGCGCGGCATCGCGACGGGCGGCGACGGCCAGGCGACGACCTCGCAGCCGAGCGTCGGCATGTACCTCGACGAGCAGACTCTCACGACGGTGCAAGGCAACCTCGACGTCCACCTCTACGACATCGCGCGCGTCGAGGCGCTCGCAGGGCCGCAGGGCACGCTGTACGGCGCGAGTTCACAGGCGGGCACGATCCGCATCATCACGAACAAGCCCGACCCGGGCGCCTTCGCCGCCGGCTACTCGCTGGAAGGCAATTACGTCGACTTGGAAGAGCCCGGGTACGTCGCGGAAGGCTACGTGAACGTTCCGCTCGGCGACAGCGCTGCGCTTCGCGTCGTAGGCTGGTCCGTCAGCGATGCCGGCTGGGTCGACAACAAGCCTGCCACGCGCACCTACACGATCGACCAGTCGACAGCAGCCGACGATCTCGTAACGACGAACGATGCGTTCGTCGAAAAGAATTACAACGAATCCGACACCGCGGGCGCGCGCGCGGCGCTGCGCATCAACCTGGGCGATAACTGGACGATCACGCCGAACGTCATGTACCAGTCGATGAGCCAGGAAGGCTCCTGGGGCGACGACCTCAAAAACGTCTCTGCGGCCGGCGACCACGCGGTCTCGCATTTCCGGCAGGAGTTTACGGACGACGAATGGTGGCAGGCAGGCCTCACGATCGAGGGCTCCATCAATGGCTTCGACGTCGTGTACTCGGGCAACTACCTCGAGCGCAACGTCGACGGCAGCTTCGACTACTCCGACTACTCGTTCTACTACGACAACCTGTACACGACCGGCTATTTCTCGCGCCTGTTCCTAGACAACAATGGCGCCCAGCTGAACCCGGACGCCAGCTTCACGAACCAGGACCACTACACGAAGACGAGCCATGAAATCCGGATGACGACCCCGCAGGACAAGCGCGTGCGCGGCCTGCTCGGCTTCTTCTACCAGAAGCAGTACCACGACTTTTACCAGGAGTTCGGCCGCATCGCGAACCTCGCGGACATCATGGAGATGAACTTCCTGGAGCCCGGCTCGCAGAATTTCCCGGGCGTCGTGTACCTGAACAGCATGGACCGCACCGACACCGACAAGGCCGTGTTCGCCTCGGTCGATTTCGACATCACGGACAAGTTCACGCTTTCGGCCGGCGCGCGCTACTTCGAGCCGGAAGTGCACGTCAAGGGTTTCTTCGGGTTCGGACTCGGCTTCAACCGCGGGCACGAGCCGGGCACCGCCGCCGGCGAGGAGGGGGAGCCCGGTGCGCCGGCGAACGGCGGCGAAGGCGCTTTCCTGCCGGAGGGCCAGGCATGGTCTCGCGACGGTGAATGGCGCTGCCCGTCGCAGGTCGACCGCAAGGACGCGCCCTGCCAGAACGTCGACAAGGGTGTCTCCGAAAGCGACAGCGTGTACCGGGTGAATCTCACCTGGAAGGCGACCGACACTGCAATGCTCTACGCGACCTGGTCCGAGGGCTACCGGCCCGGCGGCATCAACCGGAATCCCTTCGCCGGCACCTACATCCGCGACATCCTGACGAACTACGAGCTCGGCTGGAAAACCCGCTTCGCGGACGACCGCGTGCAGCTGAACGGCGCCGTCTTCCTCGAGGAATGGAACGACATCCAGGTCGCGTTCCAGGGCGGCAACGGCATCACGCAGGTCGCGAACGGCGGCAAGGCGGAAGTGAAGGGCATCGAGGCCCAGCTCGACTGGCTGCCGACCGACAACCTGCGGATCGGCCTCGCGGTCGCCTACTACGACACTCAGCTCAAGAAGGACTTCTGCGACCAGGACTCGTCCGATGGCGACGACGACGGCGACATCACGGAATGCCTCGTCGACGCGGACACCGGCGAAACCATTATCAGGGCGCCGACAGGCACGCCGCTGCCGCTAACGCCCGATTTCAAGGCCAACCTGATTGCGCGCTATTCCTTCCCTGTGAGCGCCTGGGAGTCCTATGTGCAGGGCGCAGTCACGTACCAGACCGATGCGTCTTCGCAGCTCGATCTCGTTGACAATGCCACCTATGGCAACATCCCGTCGTCCTCGTACCTCAACCTGGCCTTCGGCGTCCTGAAGGACAAGTACTCGTTCGAGTTCTTCGTCTCGAACGCGACGGACGAGAATGCCCCGCTCGGCGTGACGAGCGAATGCTCGCCGGGAGTTTGCGGCGTGGTGACGTACGGCGTGCAGAGCCGGCCGCGCACGATCGGCATCCGGTTCTCGCAGGACTTCTGAGGCGATTGCCTCTTGAGGAAGAGAGGGCGCCGCAAGGCGCCCTCTTTTTTTACACGTTCGAGTCGGGGAAGGTGGCCTTGCGCCGGTTCACGTAGTCGAGGAGCGCCTCGTCCACCGCCGGGTCGAGCACGGGCTCGACGTATTCCTTCAGCTGCTTCTTCCAGCTTTCGTTGGCGCGCACCGTCATGTCGCGACGCCCCTCCGCCTCCCACTGCTCGTAACTGTTGTTGTCCGCGAGCGGCGAGCGGTAGAAGGCCGTCTCGAAGTTCGCGAGCGTGTGCGCGCAGCCGAGGAAGTGCTTGCCGGGCCCGACTTCGCGGATCGCCTCCAACGCCTGGCCGTTTTCGGAGAGGTCAACGCCGGCCAGCAGCGTGTGCATCATGCCCGCCTGGTCCGCGTCCATGACGAATTTCTCGTAACCCATCGCAAGACCGCCCTCCAGCCAGCCGGCGACGTGCAGCACGAAGTTCACGCCCGCCAGGCAGGTGGGCAGCAGGGTCTGCGCCGACTCGAAAGCGGCCTGCGCGTCCGGGATCTTCGAGGCGCAGAGGCTGCCGCCCGAGCGGAATGGCACGCCGAGCCTTCGCGCGAGATGCGCCATGACATAGAGCACGAGCGCGGGCTCCGGCGTGCCGAAGGTCGGCGCACCCGACTGCATCGAGAGCGAGGACGCAAAGCTCCCGAGCACCATCGGACAACCGGGGTTCAGGAGCTGCATGAACGCCATGCCGGCCAGCGCCTCGGCAAGCGTCTGCGTCGCCGTGCCGGCGACCGTGACGGGCGACATCGCGC
>DATBSX010000312.1:0-1663 GCA_036559565.1 Steroidobacteraceae bacterium
GCCGTGCTGCGGCCCGGCGGCCGAGCCGCGTTCATCGCCTCGGGCGCGTCGGCGCCGGCTTCGCCGCGCCCGGACGTGCGCGCCTACCGCCCGAAGGTGGGGCGCGACCGCCGCCATCTCGAACGCATCGTCGCGCTCGTGCGCTCCGGGGCGGTGCGAGTTCCCGAGATCCGGCGCTATCCGCTGTCGGAAGTTGCGGCGGCGCACGCCGTCAGCGAGGGCCGCCACTTCCGCGGCAAGCTGGTGCTCGAAGTGCGCCCCGGCTAGGGAAGGTCTGCGGGGGTGTCGTCCCCGCGAAGGCGGGGACCCAGTTTGGAAAATTAGAAACCCTTTCCCGGGTGCGCCCCGACGTTCGACAAGCCCTCAGGGAATGAGCGGCAACGGCTTGCCTTCCGACGAGGACGGCGCCGGAATCCCGAGGATGCGCGCGAGCGTCGGCGCGATGTCCGCGACCTCGACCCGCGCATCGACGCGGCCGGGCTTCACCCAGCGCGGACCGTAGAACAGGATCGGAACCTGCGTGTCGTAGGCGTGCGGCGAGCCGTGCGTGGTCGCGCTCGTGCTGGAATACATCCAGTAGGGCTTGAGGATGATGGCGATATCCGCGGAGCGCGCGCTGTCCCAGGAGCGGCGCACCTGCTCGAAGAACGGGGCCCCGGCGTGGCTGCCGGTCTCGATCTCGCGCCGGGTATAGGCCGCGGCAACGGCTTTCTCAGCAAGCAGGAGGTTGCGCGCTTCTTCCTGCATCGCCGCCGCGTCGAGTTTTCGCTCCGCGATGAGCGCATGGTTGAGCACCAGCGCTTGCGCGGAGACGCCGAGCGCCCATTGTCCGGGGCCGAAGCGCTGCGCGAGCCCCGCGTTCAGCCGCGCGACGAGCTGCGAGCCGCTCAGGCGGCCCGAATCGCGACCCTGCGACTGGCTCAGCTCGGGCGCGGGCATGAAGCCGTGGTCGGCGGTAAGAGCGACGAGGTAGCGATCCTTTCCGACCGTGGCGTCGAGGTCGCGGAAGAAGCGCTCGAGGTGGCGGTCGAGGTGCAGCAGGTGATCGTGCGAGATCCGCGACTCGGCGCTGAAGCCGTGGTTGATGTAATCGTGGCTCGACAGGCTGACCGAGAGGATGTCGGGCACGTCGTCCTTGCCGAGTTCCTCGCCGGCTATCGCCGCCCGGGCAAAGGCGAGCATCAGCTCGTCGCCGAAGGGGCTGGCGAGAACCGAGGCGTAGAAGCGCGGCCCCGGCGCCTCCATGCCTTCGCCGAGCTTCATCGGCAGCTTGCCGCCCCATTTGGCGTACCAGCTCTGCCCGTCGGGCAGCGAGCGGGCGTACGCCGGGGCTTCGAGCAGCGGCTGCCATTCCTTCTGGAAGTAAGCGTCGGCCGGCTTGCGGGCATGGAAATCGACGACCCACTGCGGGTGCGCGTTCATGTAATAGGTGGTCGAGGCAAACTGTCCGGTCTGCGCCTGATACATGTATGCAGTGCCCCTGTGGCCGGCGGGAAGGATCGCGCCGCGGTCCTTGCCGGAGATCGCGATCACCTTCGAGCGCGCATCGAGGCGCCGCAGCACGTCCCCCACGGTTTCCGCGCGCAGGTTCTTCGGGCTGGTGCCGTCGAGCCGGCCGGTCTTGTGGCCGATGTAGCTCGCGGCGGGATCGCCGGTGTTGTAT
>DATBSX010000313.1:0-3746 GCA_036559565.1 Steroidobacteraceae bacterium
CTCAAGGCGGGGCAGCTGAATTTCCTGCTCGAGGGAAGCCGCCTCAAGGGCGAATGGGTGCTCGTGCGGATGAAACGCGATCGCGCGGGCGGCCAGCGATCGAACTGGCTTCTCATCAAGCACGCAGATCAACATGCACGACGCAGCGGCGACGCACTGCTCAAGAAGAGCCGGTCAGTGGCCTCGGGCAGGACCCTGGCGCAGATCGCCGCGGGGCAAGGGCCGCGAGCGACGCCGTTCATGCGCACGGCGATCAGGCGTGCCGTGCCTGCGAAGAAGCGAGCGGCTCCTGCGCGTGGGGCGAAGCGGCTCGCGTCGGCGCCACCGCGATTCGTGCCGCCGCAGCTCGCGCGTCTCGTCGAGCGCGCGCCCTCCGAAGCCGGCTGGGGTCACGAGATCAAGTTCGACGGCTACCGCATGCAGATGCGCGTCGTCGACGCCAAGGCGGTCCTGCGCACGCGCAAGGGTCTCGACTGGACCGGTCGCTTCCCCGAGATCGCGGAGGCCGGCGGAAAGTTGCCGGACTGCCTGGTGGACGGCGAAATATGCGCGCTGGATGCGCGTGGCGTACCGAGCTTTTCTGCGCTGCAGGCGGCGCTAATGGAAGAGGACACGCGGGACCTCGTCTACTTCGTCTTCGACTTGCTGCACGCGGACGGGATGGATTTCCGGCCGCAGGGCGTCGAGGCCCGCAAGCGACGGCTTGCACAGATCCTGAAGCCAAAGGCGGTGCGCGCGCGACTGCGCTACGTGGAGCATTTCGAGACCGCTGCGGACGCCCTGTTGAAGTCGGCCTGCCAAATGTCGCTCGAGGGCGTCGTCTCCAAGCGGCTCGATGCGCCGTACCGCTCCGGGCGCGGCGACGCATGGCAGAAGACCAAGTGCCGCGCGGGCCAGGAGGTGGTCATCGGAGGCTGGACCGTGCGCGACCGGCAACTGCGCTCGCTGCTCGCAGGCGTGCACCGGCGCGGCAGGTTCACCTACGTGGGCCGCATCGGTACGGGCTTCGGCCAGAAGGCGGCGGGCGGTCTCCTCGCGAAGTTGCGCACACTCGAAAGCGACAGGAGTCCGTTCGAGGGGAAGGACGCGCCTCGGAAATCGGCCGAGATCCGCTGGGCGAAGCCGCGGCTGGTCGCGGAAATTGCCTTCGCAGGCTGGACCGGTGCCGGCATGCTCCGGCAGGCGGCCTTCAAGGGATTGCGGGAAGATAAGCCGGCGGAAGAAATAGCACCGGAATCCGTGAAAGGTACTTCAAAGGCGCAGGAGTCGGTCGTGCGCGGCGTGACGCTCTCGAACGCCGACAAGGCGCTCTGGCCCGATGCCGGCGACGCGCGGCCCGTCACCAAGGAAGACCTCGCGCATTACTTCGAGGCGGTCGGCGAGTGGATGCTGCCGCACGTCGAGGGCCGGCCCTGTTCGATCGTGCGCGCACCGGACGGCATCGCCGGCCAGCAATTCTTCCAGCGCCACGCGATGCCCGGGACGTCGAGCCTCTTGTCGCTCGTCAAGATCCGCGGGGATCGCAAGCCATACCTGCAGGTCGATCGCGTCGAGGGCCTCGTCGCCCTCGCGCAGATGGGCGCACTGGAGCTGCATCCCGGGAATTGCGAGCCGGGCCGGCCGGACGTCGCCGGCCGCCTGGTCTTCGACCTCGATCCGGGTCCCGGCGTGCCTTTCGCGGACGTCATCGAGGCGGCGCGCGAAGTGCGCGAGCGCCTCGCGGCCCTGGGACTCGTCGGCTTTTGCAAGACGACGGGTGGCAAGGGACTGCACGTCGTCACGCCGCTCGCGCAACCGGCACGCGGCGCGACCGGCTGGGCGGCCGCAAAGGGCTTTGCGCAGGCACTCTGCGCGCAAATGGCCGCCGACGCGCCGGATCGCTATGTGGTGAACATGGCGAAGCGGCTGCGCGCGGGGAGGATTTTCCTGGATTACCTCCGCAACGATATGAAGGCGACGGCCGTCGCGCCGATGTCGCCGCGGGCGCGTAAAGGCGCGATGGTTTCCATGCCCATTCACTGGACGCAGGTGAAGAAGGGGCTCGATCCGGCCGACTACACCGTGCGCACGGCGCCGGCACTGATCAGGCGGAGCCGGGCCTGGATCGACTACGCCGATGCGGCGCGCGCGCTGCCGCGGGAATTCCTGAGGAGACGAAAATGAAAAAACGCAAAGCCAGGGCGAAGCCCGCATCGGGCAATCGCCGCGGCGCACGTCATCCGCGAGCCATCTGGAAAGGCGCGGTCAGCTTCGGCCTCGTCTATATCCCGGTTCACTTGCACACGGCGGCCCGCGACAGCTCGCTCGACCTCGACCTTCTGGACAGCCGCGATTTCTCGCCAGTCGGATATCAGCGCTACAACAAGCGGACGGGAAAAGTCGTCGATTGGGAGAAGATCGTCAAAGGCTACGAATACAAGCCAGGGCAATACGTCGCGCTGACTGACGAGGATTTCCGCCAGGCGAACGTCGAGGCCTCGCAGACGATCGACATCGTGAGCTTCATCGAGCGCGCAAGCATTCCGCCCGAGTATTTCGAGATGCCTTACTTCCTCGAGCCCACCGAGGGCGGGGAGAAGACCTACGCGCTCCTCCGGGAGGCGATGCGCGGCAGTTCACGGGTGGCAATAGGAAGTTTCGTTATTCGCGGCCGGCAGCATTTCTGCGCGATCTTCGCGCACGAGCGGGCGTTGATGCTGAATACCCTGCGCTTTGCGGAGGAGCTGGTGCCCGCGGCCGGGCTGGAGTTGCCTCCCGCCGGGGCCAATGCCGCAAAGGTCTCCCGTGCGGAAATCGCGATGGCGCGTCGGTTGGTGGAGGAAATGAGCAGTGAATGGCGGCCGGAGGCCTTCAAGGACAGCTATCGGCGCGATTTGATGCGCCGGATCAACGAGAAGGTCCGCAAGCGTCAGACCCATGTCCTGACGCCTGTCGAGGAGCCGGCCGAAGAGCGGCCGAGCGCTGAGGTCATCGATCTGATGGCCGTGCTGCGCAGGAGCCTCGAAGCCGGCGGGAAGCCGCGCGCACGACGCAAGGCGGCCTGACGGTCCGCTCTTCGCGGGAAATGGACGCTGCAGACCCTCAGCCGCCGACGCGGCGCAGCCGAGCCCCGACGCTCGTGCGGGATTCGGGTTCGAGCGCGAGGTCCACGCACACGGCGTTTTCGAGCCGCCGCGCGACGTCGCCCCAGTTCACCATCTCCCAGAAGTTGACGATCCACTTCTCTTTCTTGTTCTTGTACTGGAGGTAGTACGCATGCTCCCACATGTCCATGACGAGCAGCGGGACCGTGCCGACGGCGCTGCGATCCTGGTGGTCGTGGACCTGCTCGATCAGGAGCGTGCCCCGGATCGTCTCAAAGGTCAGTGCGACCCAGCCCGAACCCTGCAGCGAAGCGCCCGCGGCGCCGAACTGCCGCCGAAACGCATCCGTGCTGCCGAAGGCAGCCTTGATGCGGGATTCGAGCTGGCCCGACGGCGGCGCACCCTCGTTCGGCTCGAGGTTGCGCCAGAAGATGGAATGCATGAGGTGGCCCGAGTAGTGGAACGCGAGGTCCTTCTCGAGCTGGTTGATCCGGCCGAAGTCGCCGTCCGAGCGGATTTCGGCGAGCGCCTCGAGCGTCTTGTTGAGGCCGTCCACGTACGCCTGGTGGTGGCTGGCGTAATGCAGCTCCAGAAGTTCGGCGGAATAGTGCGGCGCGAGCGCGTCATACGCGTATCCGAGCGGCGGCAACTTGTATTTCTGGA
>DATBSX010000314.1:0-5075 GCA_036559565.1 Steroidobacteraceae bacterium
GAGGAAGTCGAGTTCCGCTACTTCGATTCGCGCGGCCGCACGGTGCGGCGCAAGCACAAGTTCGAGGGCATCCTGCCGAACCTCGAGCGGCGCTACCACGAGACCGAGTCGCTCGCCGTCCGCGAGGAGCTCGCGCGCTACCTCGGCACGCGCCGCTGCCCCGAGTGCGATGGCGCGCGCCTCACGAAAGCGGCGCGATTCGTCTTCGTCGGCGGCACGTCGCTGCCCACGATCAGCGCCCTGCCCGTCCGCCGCGCGCTCGAGTTCTTCAACGTCCTCGTGCTCGAGGGCTGGCGCCAGAAGATCGCGGCCAAGATCGTCAAGGAGATCACCGACCGCCTCGGCTTCCTGGTGGATGTCGGCCTCGACTACCTGACGCTCGACCGCAGCGCCGAGACGCTCTCCGGCGGCGAGGCGCAGCGCATCCGCCTCGCGAGCCAGATCGGGTCCGGTCTCGTCGGCGTCATGTACATCCTCGACGAGCCCTCGATCGGCCTGCACCAGCGCGACAACCAGCGCCTGCTCGACACGCTGCATCGCCTGCGCGACCTCGGCAACACGGTCATCGTCGTCGAGCACGACGAGGACGCGATCCGGCAGGCCGACCACGTCGTGGACCTCGGGCCCGGCGCGGGCGTGCACGGCGGGCGCGTCGTCGCCCAGGGCACGCCGGCGCAGATCGAGGCGAGTCCCGCGTCGCTCACGGGCCAGTACCTCTCGGGACGCAAGCGCATCGAGATCCCGGAGAAGCGGCGGAAAAGCGAGCCGAAGCAGCAGCTGAAGCTGCGCCAGGCGAGCGGCAACAACCTGAAACGGATCGACGTGTCATTCCCCGTCGGGCTGCTGACCTGCGTGACCGGCGTTTCCGGTTCCGGCAAGAGCACGCTCGTGAACGACACGCTGTTTCGCGTGGCCGCGCGTTCGCTCGGCCTCGCAGCCGACCAGCCGGCCGCATCCGCCGGCGTCGAGGGCCTCGAGGCGATCGACCGCGTGATCGACATCGACCAGAGCCCGATCGGCCGCACGCCGCGCTCGAATCCCGCGACCTACACCGGCCTTTTCACGCCGATCCGCGAACTCTTCGCCGGCACGGCGGAGTCGCGCTCGCGCGGCTACCAGCCCGGACGATTCAGCTTCAACGTCAAGGGCGGTCGCTGCGAGGCCTGCGAGGGCGACGGCGTCATCAAGGTCGAGATGCACTTCCTGCCGGACGTGTACGTCGCCTGCGACGTCTGCAAGGGCCGGCGCTACAACCGCGAGACCCTAGACGTCCACTACAAGGGCAAGAACATCCACGAGGTCCTCGACATGACCATCGAGGATGCGGCCCCGTTCTTCGCCGCCGTGCCGGTCGTCGCGAGCAAGCTGCAGACGCTGCTCGACGTCGGGCTCGCGTACGTGAAGCTCGGGCAGAACGCGACCACGCTCTCGGGCGGCGAGGCCCAGCGCGTGAAGCTCGCCAAGGAACTTTCCAAGCGTGCGACCGGACGAACGCTATACATCCTGGACGAGCCGACGACGGGCCTGCATTTCGAGGACGTGAAGCACCTGCTTGCGGTCCTGCACCGGCTGCGCGACGAGGGCAACACCGTGATCGTGATCGAGCACAACCTCGACGTCATCAAGACCGCCGACTGGGTCATCGACCTCGGCCCCGAGGGCGGCGACGGCGGCGGGACGCTCGTCGCCGAGGGCACGCCCGAGCAGCTCGCGCGCGCCGCGAATTCCTTTACCGGCCGCTACCTCAAGCGCGTGCTGGCGCGCGGGAAGAAAGCCGCGTGAACCGCAGACTGCTCATGATCTCGACCGTCGCGACGCTGCTCGCCGCGCTGCCCGCCTTCGCCGGCGAGCTCACGGTCGCCAACGCCTGGTCGCGCACGACGCCGCCCGGCGTCACGGTCGGCGTCGTGTACTTCACGCTGAAGAACGACACTGGAAAATCAGACCGGCTCCTGAAGATCTTCTCGCCGGTCGCGGCGAAGGTCCAGGTCCACCGCACCGAGATCCAGGACGGCATGGCGCGCATGCGCGAGGTCGCCGTGCTGCACGTGGACGCGAACCAGACGGTCGAGTTCGCGCCGAACGGCATGCACGTGATGCTGATGGGGCTCAAGAAGCCGCTGGTCGAGGGGCAGAAATTCGAGCTTGAGTTGCTCTTCGAGGTCGCTGGACCGAGGAAGATCCAGGTCGTCGTCCGGAAGGACTAGGTAGTCAGCGCCCCACGGCGTGCGCAGGCCCCGCGCTCGTGAACTGGTGGGCGATCTCGCCCTGCCCGCGCTTCTCCTGGAACTTGCCGTTCGTGAATTCCGAGACGACGCGCCGCCAGAAGCGGATCGCGCCAGGATTGCGCGACTGCTCGGCAACGGTCCACTCGCCGGCGTAGCGCGCGAAGATCAGCATCGCGGCGCCGCGCCCGACACCCTTGCTGCGGAATGGCTTGCGGATGAAGAACTCGGTCAGGCGGTAGTTGCGCTTCGGGTCTTCGCTGCTCGAGAGGCTGCGCTGCACGACGGCGAAGCCGACGGGTTCCTGCTCGCGCAGCACCATGAAAGCCGTGCAGCGGTCGTCGTGGAACCAGCCCTGGATGATTTCGGTGACGCTCTGCCCGGTGACGGTGAGCGAGGGATACACGCCGGTCGTGTCGGCAGTCAGGTCGGCGAGGTACTCGCCGTAGGTCTCTTCGATCCAGTCGCGGTCCGCTTTCGAGGATCGCGCTTCACGGATGGTGATTGGCATCGGTCTTCCGGAAAGAGAACGGCCGGGGGAAGTCGCGGGTTCTCCGCTCCAACCACCCGGCCGTTCAGGCCAACTTACAGCAATCGCTTACTGCGACGGCGGAGTGGCTTCCTTCGAAGCGTCGGCAGCAGCAGCATCGGCGCCCGCGTCGGCAGCAGCGGCGCCCGCATCGGCAGCCGCAGCGCCGGAGTCGGCAGCAGCAGCGCCCGCGTCAGCAGCAGCGGCGCCCGCATCGGCAGCCGAGCTCGCGGAATCAGCAGCAGACTTCGCAGCGTCAGCGGCGGCGTCGGCAGCCTCATCCTTCTTGGCGCCACAGGCGCCCAGCACGAGGGCAACCGCAATGGCGCCCCAGATCTTTGCATTCATCGTCAGTTACCCCAGTACGTCAGTGAGAAAATTAAGTGCACTTCCGCGGCGTGAACAGCTCAATTCTTAGGCATGCCGAAACGTCGCGTCGGCGGATTTTACCGGTATTGCCGGGCTTAGCAAAGGTCGCAAATTTGCGACAATCGCGCCAGCGGTTACCCTTTCACCGTTGCTTTCCAAGGAATCGGAAATGGCGAAAAAGACACTCGGCGAGCTCTACGGCGAGCACCTCCGGACGGTCATGGCGCGAGCGGATGATGCTTTGGTGGCGGGCGGTTACGACGGACTCATCATCGGGTCTGGAAGTCAGCGCTACTTCTACCTCGACGACAGCACGTACCCGTTCCGGCCGAACCCCCGCTACCGGGCCTGGTTGCCCGACGCCAGTCCGGACAGTTTCGTCGTCTACCGCCCCCGGAGCCGCCCGAAGCTCGTCTTTAACCAGCCGGACGACTACTGGTACCTGCCGCCGGAAACGCCGAAGGCCTACTGGACCTCCCATTTCGACCTCGTGGTGGTCCGTTCGCCGGCCGAACTCAAGCGCGAGGCTGGCAAGGGCCGCTGGGCCATCCTGGGGGAGCCGGCGCCGGCCACCGATGGCCTCGGCGACCATGACCCGGCGGCCGTCACCGGGCCCCTGGACTACGCCCGGGCAGCCAAGACGCCCTACGAAATCGAATGCATGGCCGAGGCGTCCGTCGCCGGCGTGCGCGCACACCGGGCGGCGGAACAGGCATTCCGGGCGGGCGCCTCGGAGTACGAGATCCACCTCGCCTACTGCCGCGCGGCCGGCGCGCGCGAGGAGGAACTGCCCTACAACAACATCATCGCCTTCGACCGGCACGCGGCCGTGCTGCATTACCAGGTGCTCGACCGGCAGCGGCCGCCGGGCGTGAAATCCTTCCTGATCGATGCCGGCGCGCAGCACGCCGGATACGCCTGCGACATCACCCGCACCTATGCAGCCGACCCGGGCGAGTTCCTGGACCTCATCCGCTCCCTCGACTCGTCGCAGCAGAAACTGGTGGACCGCGTGCGGCCCGGCACGGACTACCGGGACATCCACCTCGAGGCGCACCGCTCAATCGCGGGCATCCTCGTCATGCACGGTATAGTGACCGGGTCGCCCGAGTCGGCGGTCGAGTCGGGCGTCACATCGGTGTTCTTCCCGCACGGCATCGGCCACCTGCTCGGGATCATGGTTCACGATTCCGCAGGATTTGCCGCGGGCCCTTCCGGCGGCACGCGCGAGAAGCCCGAGGGCCATCCGTACCTGCGCCTGACGCGGGACCTCGAGCCGGGCTTCGCCGTCACGATCGAGCCGGGAATCTACTTCATCGACTCGCTGCTCGAGCAGGCGCGCGCGGACGGACGCGGGCGATCCATCGACTGGAAGCGCGTCGAGGCGCTCCGGCCGTGGGGCGGGATCCGCATCGAGGACGACGTGATCGCGCAGGCGCGCGCGCCGCGAAACCTCACGCGCGAGGCGTTCGCGGCGGGCTGAGGGCGGGTCGCGTCAGCGCTGCTGGCGCAGGGCGTCGCGGATCTCGGTCAGCAGCACTTCCTCGCGCGGGGGCGGCGGCGGTGCGGCGGCCGGCGCCGGCTTCTTGAGGCGGTTGATCGCCTTGAGCGCCATGAAGATCGCGGCCGCGATGATCAGGAAATCCACCAGCGCCTGGATGAACTGGCCGTACTGGATGACGACCGGCGCTCCGGTCGCCGCGTTCTCGCCGAGCGTGACGCCGAGCTGCGAGAAGTCCACGCCGCCGATGATCCAGCCGAGCGCGGGCATGACGATGGCATTCACGAAAGCCGACACGATCTTGCCGAAGGCGGCGCCGATCACGAGGCCGACGGCGATGTCGACGACATTGCCCTTTATCGCGAACTCTTTGAATTCCGTAAGCAGGCCCATGGTTTTTCTCCCGTTCCGAAAAGGTGACGCTCACCTTAAGGTAAAGGTGAGCGTCACC
>DATBSX010000315.1:0-7248 GCA_036559565.1 Steroidobacteraceae bacterium
GAATTCTTGCCGGCCTGCCGCACGTGCGGGATCTCGATCAGCTCGAACGCGGCCTCGTGCATGCCGCGCTTGAAATCGTGGTAACGCTCCCAGTTGCAGTAGGCCTTCTTGACGACGATGTTGCCCTTGAGCAGCAGCCGCTCGAGCACCTTGCGGATGTCGAAGGTCGGGATCTTGGCGTCGCGGACGCCGAGCGCGACGTTCTCGAAGTCGCAGAAAACGGCCATGATGCGGGTGTCGGAACGGGGCGTCGCGTTGTTCATTCTTCTCCTGCGGCCGGTTTCCAGGCGGATGCCAGTTCCTGCTGCTTGCGCGGCGGCACCGGGTCGTAATGGCTCAGCTGCAGCGTGAAGCTGCCCTCGCCCCCGGTCAACGCCTTCAGCCGGTTCTGGTAATCGGTCACCTCCGCGAGCGGCACGAAGGCCGAGACGATCATGCGCCCGCGGGCGCTCGCCTCGTTGCCGTCGATGCGGGCGCGGCGCGTCGCGAGGTCGGCCGTGATGTCGCCCATCACGGTGCCCGGTGCGTTGATCTCGACGTGCACGATCGGCTCGAGCACGGCGGGCGCGGCCTTCTGCACGGCGTCGAGGAAAGCCTTGCGGCCCGCCGACACGAAGGCGACTTCCTTCGAGTCGACCGAATGGTACTTGCCGTCATAGACGGAGACCCGGATGTCCTGCAGCGGAAAGCCCGCGACGGCGCCCTCGGCCAGCGCGTGGCGGATGCCCTTCTCCACCGCCGGGATGAACTGGTTCGGGATCGACCCGCCGACCACGTCGTCGACAAATTCAAACCCAGTGCCGCGCGCGAGCGGCTCGATCCTGAGGTACACCTCGCCGAACTGGCCGGCGCCGCCGGTCTGCTTCTTGTGGCGGTGATGCCCCTCCGCCGGGCGCGTGATCGTCTCGCGATACGGGATCGAGGGCGGGCGCGTCCTGACCGCGACGCCATAGCGCTCGGTCATGCGCTCAGTCATGACGCGCAGGTGCAGGTCGCCCATGCCGAATAGCACGGTCTCGTTCAGCGAGCCGCTGTGCTCGACGCGCACGCAGGGGTCCTCGGCCGCGAGCTTGTGCAGCGCCTCCGCGAGCTTGTGTTCGTCACCCCGGCGCTCGGGCTCGATCGCGACGCCCAGCATGGCGGGCGGATAGGCCATGGATTTCAGGTGAAAGTGATCCTCGTCGTGCGAGTCGTGCAGCACGGCGTCGAAATGCAGCTCGTCGAGCTTGGCCACCGCGCAGAGGTCGCCGGGCACGGCTTGCGGCACTTCGGCATGTTCCTTTCCCTGCATGCGGAAGAGGTGCGCGATCTTGACGGGCTTGCGGCCGTCGCCGACGAAGAGTTGCGCGCCGGCGCGGATCGTGCCCTGGTGCACGCGGAAGAGACCGAGCTTGCCGACGAAGGGATCCATGATGACCTTGTAGACGTGCGCGATCGCGTGCCGGCCGGCGTCCGGCTGGATCGCGACGCGCTGCGCCGCCTCGCCTTCGCCTTTCAGGAATGGCGGCGGATTGCCTTCCGCCGGGTTCGGCATCAGGCGCGCGATGGCTTCGAGCAGCTCCGGGATGCCGGCGCCGGTCTCCGCCGACACGAAGCACACGGGGATCAGGTGCCCCTCGCGCAGCGCCTTCTCGAACGGATCGTGAAGCTGCGCGGGCTCGAGCTCCTCGCCCTGCTCGAGGTAAAGAGCCATGAGCTCGTCGTCCACCTCGACGACCTGGTCGATGAGGCGCGTGTGGGCTTCCTGGACGGAGGAGAAGTCGGTCGCCTCCCCATCATTATGGAAAAAGCAGTCGATGACTTTGCTGCCGCCCGCCGCGGGGAGGTTGATCGGCAGGCACTCGCTCCCGAATTGCTCCCGGATCTCCTCGAGCGTCGCCTCCGGATTTGCCTCGCGTGCGTCGATCTTGTTGATGACGACGATGCGGCAGAGGCCCCGGTCGCGGGCCGCGTCCATCATGCGCTGCGACATCGCCTCGATGCCGGCGACGGCACTCACGACGACGGCCGCGGTCTCGACCGCCTCCAGGATCGGCAGCGTGCGGCCGATGAAATCGGGGTAGCCGGGCGTATCCACCAGGTTGACGAGGGCGTCGCCCGTCTCGAGCCAGCAGTGCGTGGCGTCGACCGAATGCAGGAGGCGCCGCGCCTGGGGATCGTGATCGCAGACCGTCGTGCCCCGGCTGAGGCTCCCCTTGGCGCGGATGCTGCCTGCACCGTAGAGAAGTGCCTCGGCCAGCAGGGTCTTGCCCGCCCCGGCGTGACCGAGCAAGGCCAGGTTTCGTATGTCGCCGGTCGCTTTGGTCATCCTGTCCCCCGCTAGTCCGGCGCCGGCCGGTTTTTCAAAAAGAATAGCACCGAAGGCCCCCGCTGGCTTGCGCCATCCGGGGGGGACGGGCAAACTCGCGAGACCAATAGATCAAGGCCCTGCGACAGGGGCCGGCGGGGGAATTCCATGGCGGTTTCGATCAAGGGCGACAGTGCGGATCCGATGGTCGAACCGAACGTGATCCCGCTCGTCGACATCATGCTCGTGCTGCTCATCATCTTCATCATCACGATCCCGGTGATGACGCACGCGGTCAAGATCGACCTGCCCCGCGACAACCCGAATCAGCCGCTGACCGAGCCGGTCGTCGTGCGGATCTACGTCGAGTTCGATGGTTCGATCTACTGGAATGGCACGCCCGTCGACCAGCAGACCTTCCGCGACTACGTCGCGGTCGAGAATGCGAAGGACCCGCAGCCCGAGGTCCACGTGGATGCGCACCGCCGCGTGCCCTACGTATACGTCGCGAACGTGCTCTTCACGCTGCAGCGCGGCGGGTTGCAGAAAGTCGGCTTCGTTCCCGGCGAGGGTGCCGGCCCGGCCCCCGCTGAACCCGCGCCCGCCTCGTAACGCGGAATTCCTCGCGCGCGGGCCATGATCCGGTCCGTGACAGCCCTCCTCGTCCTGATCGCCGCGGGGTCCGCGGCCGGCCCTTTGTCGGCCGACGATACGGGCCTTCGCCGGTACGAACTCCCGAATCGCGACACGCTCGAGCTGCGGTTGCCCGCCGGATGGGCGGATCACCTCGAGGAACCCGCGGGCGGCGGGCCTCCGACGCTCGAGATCGCCGTTTCCGAGGGAGGTCCGAGCCAGGTTTTCGTCACGCCGGAATGGCCGGACCCGATTGCGAGAGACGTTCGCGAGCCGTCGATGCTGCGCGACGCGGTCCGGGACCTCGCGGCCAAGATCAAGCCGGAGGTGGTCGAGAGCTACATCGAGGTCCGGCAGCTGAACGGCGCGAACGGCATCGGCTTCTACTTCACCGCGACGGATCGCGACCCGGCAGCCGACGAGTTCAAGTTCATGAACCAGGGCGCCCTGCAGGTCGGGAACCTCACGCTCTGGTTCACGATCCTCGCGAACGAGGGCGAAGACACCGTCGCCGTCCAGGCACTCACCATGCTCCAGGCCGCCGTGCACCGGCGCACCGGGCTCGACCAGCTCTGAATCCCGCCAAGCACCGCTCATGATCGATCGTCGCCGTTGGATGGGAATGGCGTTCGGCGCAGCGCTCAGCCTCGGTTCGCGCCTCTCATTCGGCGCGTCCCCTGCCCCGCTCATCACACGGGCCATTCCCTCGAGCGGCGAGAAGATCCCGGTCATCGGGCTCGGCAGCTCCGCCACGTTCCGCAGCGTCGCCGAGAGCGCGGACGTCGAGGGGCTTCGTGCCGTGCTCTCGGCTCTCGTCGAGCGCGGCGCCACGGTCTTCGATACGGCGCCCTCCTACGGCGGGTCGGAAGAAGTCGCCGGCCGGCTCGCGCGCGAGCTTCGCGTCACGGACAAGCTCTTCTGGGCGACCAAGGTCAACGTGGCGCCGCGCGGCGGCGGCGCGGCCGATCCCGCAGCGGCCCGCGCGCAGATCGAGTCGTCCTTCCGCCGGTTCGGCGTCGAGACGATGGACCTCATCCAGGTGCACAACCTCGGCGACGTGCCGGTCCAGCTTGGCATCCTGAAGGAATTGAAGGCGGCCAGGCGCGTGCGATACATCGGCGTCACCAGCACGAGCAAGGAGCAATACGGCGAGCTCGCCCGCGTCATGCGTGAAGAGCCGCTCGATTTCATCGGCATGGACTATGCCGTGGACAACCGCAGCGTGGAGGAGACGATCCTGCCGCTCGCGCTCGAGCGCCGGATCGCGGTAATGGCCTACGTGCCCTTCGGGCGCACGCGCCTCTTCCAGCGCGTCGGCGGGCGGCCGCTCCCGGCCTGGGCCGCGGATTTCGACGCCGCGAGCTGGGCGCAGTTCTTCATTAAATATGTCCTCGGCCACCCGGCCGTGACCGTGGTGACGCCGGCGACGAGCCAGCTGCAGCACCTGCAGGACAATCTCGACGGCGGCGCCGGCCGGCTGCCCGACGAGGCGGCCCGCCGGAAGATGGCGGATTTCGTGGACGCGCTGCCGGTCGTCAGCCGCTGACGCGGCCCGAGCCGATGCCGTTGATCCAGGTCTCTCTTACCGCTAGCTGATCGTCCGCCAGCACGAGGTTTGCCCGCAGGCCCGGTGCAATGCGGCCGACGTCCTGCGATAGCCCCAGGAACGCCGCGGGGTGCTGGCTCGCCATGCGCACGGCTTCCGGCAGCGTGAGGCCGAGCATCCCGACAGCATTGCGGACGGCACCCGCCATGTCGGTGTCCGACCCGGCAAGGTTGCCGTCCTCGTCCACGCATGCCGCGCCTTCGACGGAAATCGCGCGGCCCTGCAGACTGAAGTTCTTCTGCGTCGCGCCGACGGAGGGCATCGCGTCCGTCACCAGCATGAAGCGGTCGTGCCGCTTGCAGCGCAAGGCGATGCGCAGCACCACCGGGTCCACGTGCTGGCCGTCCACGATGATCCCGCACCAGCTGTCCTCGTCCTCGAGCGCGGCGCCCACCGCGCCCGGACGGCGGCTCGTGAGCTGCGACATCGCATTGAAGAGGTGCGTGAAACCCTGCAGGCCATGCGCCAGGGCTTCCTTGATTTCGGCATAGCTTGCGTCGGTGTGGCCGGCGCAGACGATGACGCCGGCAGCCGCGAGCTTGTCGATGAAACCCGGTGTCGTCATTTCCGGCGCAAGCGTCACCAGCGTGCGACCACGACGCAGCGACGTCAGCAGCCGCACCCCGCCCTCGTCCAGCTCACGGAACCAGCCGGCGTCGTGCACGCCCTTGCGCGTCTCGTTGAGGAACGGGCCTTCGACGTGGATACCCAGTACTCCCGGCACACCCGCCTCCATCGCCGCGCCGGCGGCGCGCATCGCCTCGTCCACGACTGCAAGGTCATCGCTGATGAGAGTCGGCAGGAAACCCGTGGTTCCGAATTGCCGGTGCGCGGCTCCAATCCGGCGGATCGTGTCCACGTCGCGTGAATCGTTGAAGAGCGCCCCGCCGCCTCCATTGACCTGCACGTCGATGAATCCCGGGAGCAGGAGACCACCGCCGAGGTCCACGCGGACGGCGCCGCGGGTGTCCGGCTCGCGGACGATGGCCGCAATGCGATCGCCCTCGATCAGGACCGCTTGCCCGGTGACGAAGCCGTCATCCAGCAACACGCGTCCATTGACGAGCGCCGTTGCCATCACATCGTCTCCGTCACTTTCTCGAGATGCGGCGGACGGTCGGGATCGAGTCCGCGGGCGCGCGCGAGCGCTTCGGCCAGCCGGTAGAACGCCTGGATCATGAGCGTCGTCTGCGTGGCCGGATGCGCGCCGACCGTCGGCAGCTCGAGCGCACCCGGGACCGGGATTCCCGCGACGATGAGCGCCGCACCCCGCCCCACCAGCTGGGCGGCCAGCGCCGCGTTGCTGGCGCTGGTTTCGTCTTCCTGCGCGAACAGGAAAACCGGGAATCCGCGTTGCACGAGCGCCATCGGCCCGTGCTGGAGTTCAGCCGCCGAGATACCCTCCGCGTGCAGGCCAGACGTCTCCTTCAGCTTGAGCGCGGCCTCTTGCGCGACACCGAGGCCGAGGCCGCGGCCCAGCACGAAGAGATTTCGGGAATCCTTGAGCCTTTCGATCGCGGCGCTCCAGTCCAGCTGCCAGGCCGCATCCAGGCCGTCCGGCAGCGCGGCGAGCGCCTCGGATAGCGAAGCGTCCGTGCTCCATTCGGCGACGAGATGAAGGATCGCCGCCAGCGAAGCGACGTGAGATTTGGTCGCCGCGACGCTCGTTTCCACGCCGGCACGCAGCCATACGACATGGTCCGCGCGCGCGGCGAGCGGCGCGTCCTCGGCGTTCACGAGCGCGATCACGAGTCCCCCGGCGGAACGGGCCGCGTCCGCGGCGGCGAGCAGGTCGGGACTGCGGCCTGACTGCGAGATCGCAAGACAGAGGGCGCCGCGAAGGTCCGGCTGCGCCGCATAGACCGAACTTACCGACGGCGCCGCCGATGCCGTCAGCACGCCGCAGCGCGTCTCCAGCAGGTAACGAGCGTAGGTCGCGGCGTGATCCGAGCTGCCACGTGCGATCGTCACGACGGCACGCGGCGCGACGCGCCGCAGCACCGCGCCGAGCTGGCGCATCGGTTCGGCATTGGCGTGCAATTGCCTGCGCACCGCCGCGGCGGATTCCGCGGCCTCGCGGTACATCGCGGTCACGTCTGTACGCTGAGCTCGGCGACGAAGTCGTAGGTGTCGCCGCGATAGAACGACTGGGAGAATTCGACGGCCCGGCCGTCCGCAAGATAGCCCACGCGCTCCGCGAGCAAGCCCGCGTCGAGAGCATCCGCACCGAGCAGCTTCGCCTGCTCGGCCGTCAGGAGCACGGCGCGCAGCCGCTGCAGCGCTTTTACCGGACGATTGCCGCTCTTCTCGAGCGCCGCGTAGAGCGAGCTGTCCACGCTCTCGACGGCGGGCAGGCACGATGCCAGCACCGTTGCGTACTCGAGCGCCATCGGCGCGTCATCCGCGAAGCGGATGCGGTGCAGGCGGAAGACGGGCGTCCCGGGCGAAAGCTGCATGGTCAGCGACTCCTCGGGTGTCACCGTCCCCTGAGAGCGCTTGAGCCACACGCTGCGCGGGTGCAGCCCGCGGGCGCGCATGTCCTCCGAGAACGACGAGAGCTGCGAGAAATTCTTCTCGACCCGCGCCTTGACGAACGTGCCCGAACCCTGGCGCCGCACCAGCAAGCCCTCGGCGACGAGGCCGTCGATCGCCTTGCGCACTGTGATTCGAGACACGTCGAGCTCAGAGGCGAGATCGCGCTCGGGCGGCAGTGCGTCGTTCG
>DATBSX010000316.1:0-10719 GCA_036559565.1 Steroidobacteraceae bacterium
CTTCGAAAGCCTCCTGCGACTCTGGAAGGAAATCACGGCTACCCCATGAAGCGGCTCGCGCAGTTCCCGGTTCACCTATATCGCTGGTTCCTGAGCCCGTACCTCGGCCGGCAGTGCCGGTTCGAGCCGAGCTGTTCGGCCTATGCGCTCGAAGCCATCGAAAAACATGGCGTGCTTCATGGCTACGGATACGCAGTGAAGCGCATCTGCCGCTGCCATCCCTGGGGCGCGGCGGGTTACGACCCGGTGCCCGAGGCGCGCCGCGCATGAATTCGCAGACGCGTCTCCTGCTCTGGGCCGGCCTTGGCTTCCTGCTCTGGCTCAATTTCCAGGCCTGGACGAAAGATCACGCCGCGGTCGTGAAGGAAACGCCGGCGGCGCAGGCGGCCGCCGCGAATGCCGCGACGGCCGCGAATCCGCAGGACGGCCTTGCAGCCGAACTGCCGTCGGTGACGGGCGAAGCGGCGCCTGCCGCGCAGGCCACCACCGTGCCGGGCACGATGTCGGCCGCCATCGCCGGGGCGGCGAAAGTCCGCATCGTCACCGACGTGCTCGACATGGACGCGAGCCTCTCCGGCGGCGAGTTGATCCGCGCGGACATTACGCAATATCCGCTGCACAAGAACGATCCGAAGACGCCCGTGCGCCTCTTCAACACGGATTCGCCGGCGACGCAGTTCCTGTTCCAGTCGGGCCTGACGACCGGGGAGGCGGGCCGCAGCGAACCGAACCACAAGGCGCCATTCACGAGCGCCGCGACGGAATACCGGCTGGCGGCGGGCAGCGACGCGCTCGAGGTGCCGCTCACCTGGTCGGACGGCGCCGGTCTCTCGGTGACGAAGACCTTTGTCCTGCACCGCGGCTCGTACAAGGTGGACCTGCGCTATCACGTCGTGAATGCCGGCGCGGAACTGGTGAAGCTCGCGTCCTACGCCCAGCTCCTGCGGCACTCGCCTGGCAACAAGCGCTCGATGTGGGACCCGGACACCTACTCCTTCCGCGGCCCCGCGTATTACGACGGCGAGAAATACCAGAAGCTGAAAATCGAGGATTCGGACGACGCGAAACTATCGCGGCCCGTCACGAACGGCTGGATCGCGGCGCTGCAGCATCATTTCGTCGCGGCGGTCGTGCCGGCGGCGGGCAAGACCTACCAGTACGAACTGCGCGTCAAGGACATGGACTACCTGTTCCGTGCGGTCGGTCCGCCGCAGGTCGTGCCGGCTGGGGAAAGCGCGGACTTCAGCGAGACGCTTTTCGTCGGCCCGAAGCTGCAGGGCCAGCTCGCGGCCGCCGGGCCCGAGCTTCGCCGCGCCGCCGATTACGGCCGGCTCACGATCCTCGCGCAGCCGCTGTTCTGGATCCTGTCGAAAATCCACGAATACATCGGCAACTGGGGCTTCACGATCATCCTGACGACGCTGCTCATCAAGCTCGTGTTCTACAAGCTCGCCGAGACCAGCGGCCGCTCGATGGCGAAGATGAAGACGGTCGCGCCGCGGCTCAAGGCAGTGCAGGAGCGCTACAAGGACAATCGCGAGGAGCAGGCCCGCGCGATGATGGAGCTCTACAAGCGCGAGAAGATCAACCCGGTCGCCGGCTGCGTGCCGATGCTGGTGCAGATCCCGTTCTTCCTCGCGTTCTACTGGGTGCTGCTCGAGAGCGTCGAGATGCGCCAGGCGCCGTTCATCGGCTGGATCCAGGACCTGTCCTCGCGCGATCCGTATTTCATCCTGCCGGCCCTGATGGGCGGGGCGATGTTCGTCCAGTACAAGCTGAACCCGACGCCGCCGGATCCGGTGCAGGCGAAAGTCTTCGCCTTCATGCCGCTCGTGATGACCTTCATGTTCCTGTGGTTCCCCGCCGGCCTCGTGCTCTACTGGATCACGAACACCGTGCTCTCGATCGCCCAGCAGTGGAAGATCAACCGCGTGGTCGAGGCCGAGGCGAAGAAGCAGCGAACGAACTGACCGCGCATGGACACGATCCGCACGGAAGCGCTCGGCCGTCACTACAGGATGGGGCAGGCGACGATCCATGCGCTTCGCGGCGTCGACCTCGTCGTGCGCCAGGGCGAGTACGTCGCGATCATGGGCCCGTCCGGCTGCGGCAAGTCCACGCTCATGAACCTGCTCGGCTGCCTGGACACACCCGACAGCGGCCGTTACTGGCTGAACGGGAAGCTCGTGTCCGAACTCTCCGAGCTCGAGCTCGCGCATGTCCGCAATCGCGAGATCGGCTTCGTTTTCCAGACCTTTGCGCTGTTGCCGCGGCAGTCGGCGCTCGCGAACGTCGAGATGCCGCTCGTCTATGCGGGCGTGCGCGCGGCCGAGCGGCGCCGGCGTGCACGGGAGGCGCTCCTGAAAGTCGGGCTCGACGATCGCGCCTCCCATCGGCCGGCCGAGCTCTCGGGCGGCCAGCGACAGCGCGTCGCGGTCGCCCGCGCACTCGTGACGGGGCCCGCGCTCCTGCTCGCCGACGAGCCGACCGGCAATCTCGACAGCGCGACCGGCGCGGAGATCCTCGCGCTCTTCGACGCACTGCACCGGGCCGGCAACACGATCGTGCTGGTGACGCACGAACGCGCGGTCGCGGACCGCGCCGGCCGAACGATCCAGCTCCGGGACGGTCTCGTCGTGAGTGATGCGCCGAATACCGGAGGAACCCATGCGGCTGCGTGACGTCGCCCGGCGCGCGGCCGTCCCCTGCGTGCTTGCCGGCTTCCTCGCCGCCTGCGGCCAGGGCGCGCCGCCGCCGGCGCACTATGAAACGGCGACGGTCACGCGCGGCGACCTGAGAGTGACGGTGGAAGCCTCGGGCACGATCGAGCCGGTCGCGACCGTCGAAGTGAAGTCCAAGGCCTCCGGCGAAATCCTCGAGCTCACGTCCGAGATCGGCGACACGGTCGACGCCGGCAAGCTCCTCGTGCGCATCGACCGGCGCACGCCGAAGAACCTCGTGGACCAGGCGCAGGCGGAGCTGAACGCGGCGCGCCAGCGCGAGGCGACGGCGGCGACGCAGATGGAGCGCGGCGAGAAGCTGCGCGCGAACGCCTGGATCAACCAGTCGGAGCTCGAGGCGCTCGAACTCGAGGTCGCCAACACGCACGCGGCGACGGTCGCGGCCCGCGTCGCCCTCGAGAACGCACGCATCGGCCTCGACGACACCGACGTGCGCGCGCCGTCCGCCGGCACGATCCTGACCCGCCTGGTCGAGCGTGGGCAGGTCATCTCCTCGCCGACGCGCGACGTCGGCGGCGGCACCGTGATCCTCACGATGGCGGACCTGACGCGCGTGCGCGCGCGCGTCCGCGTGGACGAGACGGACATCGGCAAGCTCGCGGCCGGCGTGCCGGCGCGCATTCGCGTCACGGCCTTCCCGGGCCGGGAATTCACGGGCGCAGTCGAGAAGATCGAGCCGCAGGCGGTCGTGGACCAGAACGTCACGATGTTCGCGGTGCTGATCAACGTCGGGAACGAGGAGGGGCTCCTGAAGCCCGGCATGAACGTGGACGCGGTCTTCGACGTCGCCGAGCGCGACGCCGTGCTGACCTTGCCCGTCATGGCGCTCCGCGCTGCGCGCGACATCGACACGACGGCGCAGATCCTCGGCGTCGATGCCGAAAAGCTCCGCACCGAGGTCGGCGCGCCGGCAGACGACAAGAGCGGGCGGCGTGCGCACGGCACGGGTGAGCGCAGCGGCGCGCTCGGGCTCGGCCGGGGGCTCTGGGTCGTCGCGGTGAAGGACGGGAAGAACACGCCGACACCCGTCGAGACCGGCATCACCGACCTCGATCGCGTCGAGATCACGGGCGGGCTGGCGGAGGGCGAGCAGGCGCTCCTGTTGCCGACGGCGAGCCTGATCGAAACGCAGCAGCAGATTCAGGACATGGCGAGCCGCCGCAGCGGCATCCCGGGACTCACCCAGAAGCCTGCGAGCACGGGCACACCGCCGGCCGCGCCCGCCCGGGGGCATTGATGCCGTTCTGGGAGACGGTTCGCCTTGCGCTCGACTCGATGCGGGGCAACCTGTTCCGCTCCGCGCTCACGATGCTCGGCGTGATCATCGGCGTCGCCGCGGTCATCGCGATGCTCGCGCTCGGCCGCGGTGCGCAGGCGGCGGTGGACGCGCAGCTCGCGACGCTCGGCGCCGACGTCCTCACCGTCACGACGGGCATGCGCTGGATGGGCGGCGTCGCCCGCGACCAGCAGACACTCAAGATCGACGACGCGGATGCGCTCGCGCGCGACGCGCGCCACGTCTCGGCCGTCGTGCCGGAACAGAGCGGGCGCCAGCAGGTGCGCCTCGGCGCGCGGAACATCAACATCCAGGTGGTCGGTACGCTGCCGGAACACGCGCGCGTCAACGGCTACGAGCTCGAGTACGGAAAGATGTTCACAGCCGCCGACGACGCCTCGCGCCGCCGCGTGGCCGTGCTCGGCGGCGAGGTGCCGGGGCTGCTCGAAGCGCAGGCCGTGAGCCTCGTCGGCGCGACCGTGATCGTGAAGAACATGCCCTTCGAGGTGGTCGGCATCTACCGGCGCAAGGGCGCCTTTGGTTACGGCAACCCGGACAACGCGCTCTACATCCCGCTCGGCACCTCGCGCTTTCGTATCACGGGCGACGACGAGGTGCAGACGATCTCGGTGCAGGTTGCGCGCGGGAGCGACCTCGGCGCCGCGATGGTTGAGATCGAGCGCGTGCTGCGGCGCGAGCACGGCCTGGCTCCGGGCCGCGACAACGACTTCACGCTGCTCGACCGCCGCCAGTTCCTGGCGACGCAGCAGGAGACGACGCAGATCCTCGGCTTCCTGCTGGCGGGAATCGCGGGAGTCAGCCTGGTCGTCGGCGGCATCGGCATCATGAACATCATGCTGGTGACGGTCACCGAGCGCACGCGCGAGATCGGCATCCGCAAGGCGATCGGCGCGACGCGCGGCAACATCCTGCGGCAGTTCCTGGTCGAGTCCGTGATCCTCTGCCTGCTCGGCGGCGCGGTGGGCGTCGCGCTGGGCATCGGCGTCGCGGGCGCGCTGTCGCGCTTCGCGGGCTGGCAGACCGCGGTCACGGCGGATTCGCTGCTGCTCGCATTCGGGTTCAGCGCGGGGGTCGGCCTCCTGTTCGGCCTCTGGCCCGCGCGCCGCGCATCCATGCTGGACCCCATCGACGCACTGCGCTACGAGTGAGCGAGCCTGTGGTTTAATGCACTTATGGCGGAAACCGGCATGGAAGCCCGGCCGCCGCTGCTGCAGCCTAACGCCGCGCTGTACCTCGATTTCGACGGGACGCTCGCGGCGCTGGCGCCGCACCCGGACGGCGTCGAGATCGAGGATTCGCTTCCCGCGCTCCTCGCCGGACTGCGTGCGTGCCTCGACGGCGCTGTTGCGCTTGTCACGGGCCGTTCTCTCGCGACGCTCGATGCGCTGACGGGCCTTCCGCGTTACGCGGGCGCCGGCCTTCACGGCCTCGAATGGCGACACGAAGCGGGCGTGACGCATTCGATGGGAGATCCTGTAGGTGCCCGCCGCATCGTGGAGGCGCTGCGGGAACGATTCGCATCGGACGCGCGTCTCTTCATTGAAGACAAGGGCGCCGCCGTTGCAGTGCACTGGCGTCAGGCGCCCGAGCGGGCGGAGGAGGCCGCCGCAGCCATGAATGCGATCGCGAAGTCGCCGGATTTCGAGATTCTGCGAGGGCACGCACTGATCGAGGCGCGGCCGCGCGGCGCGAACAAGGGCGAGGCGGTTGTCGCGCTCGGGGCACACGCGCCGTTCCTGGGACGCCGGCCGGTCTTTGTCGGCGACGACGTGACCGACGAGGACGGATTTCGCGCGGCGCAGGCGGCTGGCGGTCATGGCATCAAGGTAGGTCCCGGCATGACCTGCGCGCGCTATCGCATCGGCTCGGTCGCCGCTGTGCACGAATGGCTCGCGGCGAGCCTTGCGGCATTCGAACAGAAGACGCCCGGATGAACGCGCCCGCCTCGTTGGACCTCGGTGTCACCGGCAATTGCATCATCTCGGCGCTCATCGACCGGCAGGCGCGCGTCGTCTGGAGCTGCCTGCCACGGCTCGACGGAGATCCCGTCTTTCACGCGCTCGTCGACGGCGAGGGATCGGACGGCGCGCGCGGTTTCTGGTCCGTGGAACTCGGCGGCTACGAGCGCAGCGAACAGGAGTACGTCGCGAACACGGCCGTGCTCGTCACGCGGCTCTTCAGCGCGAACGGCTCCGCGATCGAAGTCACCGATTTCTGCCCGCGTTTCGAGCGTGGCGGCCGCATGTTCCGCCCGCAGACCCTGGTGCGTCGCGTGCGGGCGCTCGCGGGCACGCCGCGCATCTGCGTGAGACTCCGGCCGTCGTTCGGCTACGGGGCGATCACGCCGGAGATTACGCACGGCAGCAATCACATCCGGTACGTCAGCCCAGATCGTGTGCTGCGACTGACGACCGATGCGCCGGTGAGCTACATGCTGGCCGAAACGCCGTTTCTGCTCGAAAACGGCATCAGCTTTCTGCTGGGAGCCGACGAGACGCTGACCGATAGCGCGGAGCAGACGGCGCGTGCCTTCCAGGAGCAGACGGAGTTCCATTGGCGCCGGTGGACGCGCAGCCTTTCGATCCCGCCGGAATGGCAGGAGGCGGTGCTGCGCGCGGCGATCACCCTGAAGCTGTGCACGTTCGAGGAGACGGGCGCCATCGTCGCGGCCATGACGACCAGCATTCCCGAAGCGGCGGACAGCGGGCGCAACTGGGACTACCGCTATTGCTGGCTGCGCGACGCATTCTTCGTGGTGCGCGCGCTCAATTCGTTGTCGGAAGTGGACACGATGGAGCACTACCTGCGCTATCTCGCGAACCTCGTCGGCCAGGCGCCGGATGGCCACCTGCAGCCGGTCTATGGCATCGCGCTCGAGCGTCGCCTCGAGGAGCGTGAAGTCACGACACTCTCCGGATACCGCGGCATGGGCCCGGTGCGGGTCGGAAACCAGGCCTTCGAGCACCTTCAGCACGACGTGTATGGAAACGTCGTGCTCGCGACCGCGCAGTCATTCTTCGACCAGCGGCTGCTGCGCCCGGCAACCGGCCAGGATTTCGCGCGGCTCGAGCGGGTCGGTGAGCAGGCTTATCGCGTGTATGCGACGGCCGACGCGAGCATGTGGGAGCTGCGCACGCGCGAGCGCGTGCACACCTCGTCGGCGCTCATGTGCTGGGCCGCCTGCGACCGGCTGGCGCGCATCGCGGCTCACCGGTCGCTGCCGGAACGGGCGCGGTTGTGGCAGGACCGCGCCGCTGAAATACGCGGGGCGATCGAGACACGAGCCTTCGATGCGGCGCGTGGCAGCTTCACGGACAGTTTCGGTGGCAGCGACGTCGAGGCGGGGCTGCTCCTGATGGGCGAGATCGGCTTCCTGCCGGCGACCGACCCGCGCTTCGCAGGCACGGTCGCCGCGATCGGAAAACGCCTGGTCAGGGGACGCCACCTGTTCCGCTACGCCGCGGCTGACGATTTCGGCCTGCCGACGACGGCTTTCAACATCTGCACCTTCTGGTATATCGACGCGCTTGCTCGGCTTGGCCGCCGCGCCGAGGCCCGCGAACTATTCGAAAGTATGCTCGCGAGCCGCAACCATGTCGGACTGCTGTCCGAGGACATCGCCCCGGAGAGCGGCGAGCATTGGGGTAATTATCCGCAGACCTACTCGCTGGTCGGCATCGTCAATGCGGCCATGCGCCTGTCGCGCGGCTGGGACACGTTCACGTGAGCCGGGGCCAACGCCTGGTGGCCGTCTCGAACCGCGTGGGTCCCGTGAAAGGGGCAGCCGCGGCCGGCGGTCTCGCGGTCGCGCTGGTAGCCGCACTGCGCGAGCGCGGGGGAGTCTGGTTCGGCTGGAGCGGGCGCACGGCGGCAGCCGGCAAGTCGCGCTTTCACACGGAGAAGACGGATGGACTCGATCTTGCGACCGTCGACCTCAGCCAGCACGACTACGACGGATACTACAACGGCTTCTGCAACAACTGCCTGTGGCCGCTGCTGCACTTTCGCATCGATCTCACGAAGTTCGAGCGCAGCCAGTTCGAGACCTACTGGCGGGTCAACAGCCGCTTCGCGGAAAAGCTGTCGAAGCTCCTGCGCCGGGACGACCTGGTGTGGGTACACGACTTCCATCTAGTGCCCCTCGCGCAGGAACTACGCCGGCGGCGCGCGCGCCAGCGGATCGGCTTCTTCCTGCACACGCCGTTCCCGCCGACGGAAATCCTGACAACGCTGCCGGCGCATGAGGCGCTGACGCGGGCGCTTCTCGCATATGACCTCATCGGCTTCCAGACCGACGATGACCTCGCGCGTTTTCGCAATCACGTGGAACGCGCCTACGGGGGCCGGTCGAAAGGCGATACGCTTTCGGCCTTCGGACGCCAGGTACGCGTCGGCGCTTTCCCGATCGGCATCGATGTCGGGCAATTCAGGCGCTACGCATTCACCTCGCCCGGCAATCGCGAATACGCGCGCATGCGGCGCGTGCTGCGCGGCCGCGACCAGTTCATCGGCGTCGACCGGCTCGACTACAGCAAGGGGCTGCTGCGGCGAATGGACGCATTCGGCCGATTTCTCGAGAACCACCCTCGCGCACACGGTAACGTCATCCTTCTGCAGGTCGCGCCCGTCAGCCGCGGCAGCATCGAGTCGTATCGCAATTTCCGCCAGGAACTCGACCGCGAAGCGGCACGGGTGAATGGCCGTTTCGCGCGTTTCGACTGGACACCGGTGCATTACCTCAATCGCGCGCTGCCACGGCGCACGCTCGCCGGCCTCTATCGCGCAAGCCGCGTCGGCGTCGTCACCCCCATGCGGGACGGCATGAACCTCGTGGCGATGGAGTATCTGGCGGCACAGGACCCGGCGGACCCGGGCGTGCTGGTGCTTTCGCGCTTCGCGGGAGCGGCCCAGTACCTGCGCGAAGCGCTGCTCGTGAACCCGTATGATGGCGAGGAGACCGCTGAAGCAATGCACCTCGCCCGCGAAATGCAGATTCAGGAACGCCGGCGCCGGCACGCGGCGCTGATGCGGCGCCTCGAAGCCCATGACGTGGGCCGCTGGCGCCGCGAGTTCGTCGACGCGCTTGCCGATACGCCCGCTTGGCGCCGGGGAACCCGGCTGAATCGATGATCCTCGTCTGCGATGTCGGCGGAACGCGCACTCGCCTCGCGCTGGCCGAGCACACGCCGGGCGGCTTGGAGCTCGGCCCGGTGGAGGAAGTGCCGACGGAGGCCGATGTCGCGGCCGCCGTCACGGGCTTCCTGCGCCGGACTGCGAACGGGCGCGTGCAGGCTGCGGCCTTTGGCGGCGCGGGCGCCGTCGCGCCTGATGGCAGCATCCGCCTGACCAATGCCGACGTGCTGCTGTCGCCCGCCGAACTCGCGCGCGCCGCGGGCGTGGCGCGCGTCGTGCTGGTGAACGACTTCGGCGCAATCGCCGAGGCGATCCCGCGCCTCCCACGTGAATCGCTGGTGCCCTGCGGCGGCGGCTCACCGGTTCCGGGCGCGCCGGTCGCAATCCTCGGTCCCGGCACCGGGCTCGGCACGGCGATCGGCGCGCCGGGGCGCAGCGGCTGGGTCGCCATCTCCGGCGATGGCGGCCATGTCGACCTCGCGCCGGTGGATGACGACGAACTCGAGATCTGGCAGCGGCTGCGCCGCGCGCATGGGCGCGTATCGGCGGAGACCGTCCTCTGCGGCCCGGGACTCGAGCGGCTGCATGCCGCAGTGTCGGGCAGGCAGCTGTCGGGACCTGCGATCGACGAGGCCGCGTGGCGCGGCGAGCCGGACGCGCTGCACACGCATGCGCTCTTCACGCGCTGGCTCGGCCGCGTGGCCGGGAACCTCGCGTTGATCGCCGGCGCCCGCGGCGGCGTCTACCTCGCGGGCGGGATCCTGCCGCGCTGGGGCGCGCGCTTCGATGCGATCGCGTTCCGGCGCGCATTCGAGGACAAGGCCCCGTACTCGGCCTGGCTCTCCGCCATTCCGACCTTCGTCATCACGCATCCGCAGCCGGGCCTGCTCGGCCTTGCGGTCCTTGCGCACGCGGGACCATGAACACCGCCGCCGACACGATCGTCGCGAGCGCGACGCCGCCGGGCCGCGGCGGCATCGGGATCGTCCGCATCTCCGGACCGCAGACTCGCGTGATCGGGGCCGGCGTGCTGGGGGAACTCCCGCCGCCGCGCCATGCCGCGGTCGCCGTATTCTCGGATGGCGCCGGCCAGACGATCGACGTCGGGCTCGCGATCTACTTTCCCGCGCCGAATTCCTTCACGGGCGAGGACGTGCTTGAGCTGCACGGCCACGGCGGTCCCGTCGTCATGGACCTGCTCGTCGCGCGCACGCTCGAGCTCGGCGCGCGCCTCGCGCGGCCGGGCGAATTCACCGAGCGCGCCTACCACAATGACAAGCTGGACCTCGTGCAGGCGGAGGCGATCGCGGACCTGATCGCGGCGGGATCCGCCGAGGCCGCGCGGGCGGCGCTGCGCTCGCTCTCGGGCGTCTTCTCGCACGAGATCCAGGGCCTGGCGGCGCGGGTAATGGAACTCCGCGCTTTCGTCGAAGCCGCGATCGATTTTCCGGACGAGGACGCGGAATTCCTCGCGACGCCACAGGTGCGCGACCGGCTGGCGGAGATCAACGCCCAGTTCGCGGCGATCGCGGAGACCGTGCGCCAGGG
>DATBSX010000317.1:0-3263 GCA_036559565.1 Steroidobacteraceae bacterium
CGAGCCGGTCGCGAATGCGGCGGAGATCGTCGCGGGCCGCAAGCCGTCGGAGGCACTCGGCGTCGAGGTCCCCGACGGGACGACCCTCGTCGTCCACCTCGCCGAGCTCTCGCCGTATTTCCTGGCGATGCTCTCGCACTCGAGCACCTTTCCCGTCCACCGGGCGACGCTCGCCGCGAACCCGAAGGACTTCGCGCGGCCGGGCACAGCGGTGACGAATGGCGCCTTCGTGCCCTCGGCCTGGGAGATCGGCTCGCACATCCTCGCCGTGCGCAACGTCCACTACTGGAACAACGCGGCGACGAAGCTCGACGCCGTGCGCTACGTGCACGTCGCCGATCCAACGACCGAGCTCACGCGCTATCGCGCCGGCGACCTCGACGTCACCTACACGCTGCCACCGGGCGAAGTCGCGCGCCTGCACAAGGACATGCCGGGGCAGGTCCACATCGCGCCGACTGTCGGTGTCTACTACTACGGCCTTGCGCTCGACCTGCCGCCGTTCAAGGACTCCCCGAAATTGCGCCAGGCGCTCGCGATGGCCGTGGATCGCGACGTGCTGACGAAGCAAGTGCTCGGCGACGGCGAGCAACCCGCCTTTGGCTGGGTGCCGCCGGGGATCGCCGGCTACACGCCGCAGCAGTTCGACTGGTCTTCGCTCGATGCGGGAAAGCGCATCGCCGAGGCGCAGCGCCTTTACAGGGAGGCGGGTTATTCCGCGTCGAAGCCGCTCCGCGTCGAGCTTCGCACCAGCAAGAGCCCGTTGCACGATCGCATCGCGCTCGCCGTGACAGCAATGTGGAAGGAACATCTCGGCGCCGAGGTGAGCTTGCGTTCGGAGGACTTCCGCGTGCTGAAGGCCGCGATCGACGCGCGCGAGGCGCCGCTCTTCCGCGGCAGCTGGATTGGCGACTACAACGACGCCTACTCCTTCCTCCAGGTGCTGAAGGGCGGATTCGGCATCAACCTGCCGCGCTACGCGAGCGATCCCTACGACGTCGCGCTCGCGATGGCGGCGGTCTCGCCCGGTGACAAACGGGCGACGTACCTTGCGGCTGCGGAAAAACAATTGTTGGCCGACGTTCCACTCATCCCGCTCTATTTCTACGTCTCCAAGCATCTCGTCGCGCCTCGCGTCACCGGTTGGTACGACAATGTCATGAACGTCACGTACAGCAAGGATCTGTCCCTCGCCGAGGGCAAGGAGAAGCCATGAAGAAGACCTACCAGGGAAGCTGTCACTGCAAGGCGGTGCGCTTCGAGGCAGACATCGACCTCGCCGCGGGCACGGTCAAGTGCAACTGCTCCATCTGCGCCAAGGGGCGCACCTGGCTGGCGGCGGTGAAGGGTGATTCCTTTCGGCTCCTCGACGGTCAGTCGGAGCTCGCCGAATACCAGTTCGGTGGCCGCAAGATCCATCACCGCTTCTGCAAGCGCTGTGGCCTGCGCCCGTTTTCCCACGGAGAGCCGGGCGGCAAGACGTTCTATGCCGTCAACCTCGCCTGCCTCGACAATGTGACGCCAGACGAGCTGATCCAGGCGCCCGTCACCTTCGTGGACGGCCTTCATGACGACTTCAAGTCCCCGCCGAAGGAAACGCGGCACCTCTAGTACGCGCTCCGCGCCCGCACGCGGTCCAGGCGCGTCCGCAGGAGTGTCCGGTCCCTGTCCGCGGACATCCCGGGTCGATCCAGCTCGCCGGTAACGCCTGCTAAATCAGCAGCTTACGCGCGTCTCAAACTTGGCACGCCACGTGCAACATCTGACAGCGTGAGTCGACAGTCATGAAAATTACGAACTTACGTCCTCTGTCGTCCGGCGGGCGGGATACGACGCCCGCCGGCGACGTTTCGATCCGCGGCACCGAGTCCCAGGACATCGCAGTCGAAGCGAAGCCCGACCGCACGCGCCAGAAGATGATCGGCCTCGCCGCCGGCGCGCTGATCGTCGTGCTGCTCTTCGGGCTCCTCATCCGCGGCTGGAGCTCGACCGAACACACAATCGCGCGCGAGCGCCTTCGCATCGCGACGGTCACCGAGGGCGCCTTCGTGCGTGACGTCTCCGCGCAGGGCACCGTCGTCGCGGCCGTGAGCCCGACGCTCTTCGCCGTCGCGCCCGGCAACATCAGTTACGCAGTCCGTGCCGGCGACACCGTCACGGAAGGCCAGGTGCTCGCGACGCTCGTGAGCCCGACGCTCGAGAGCGAGTACCAGCGAGAGCGGGCGACGCTCGAGAGCCTCGACACCGCCTTGCAGCGCCAGAGCATCGAGATCCGCCGCCAGAAACTGGCGACGAAAGAAGCGGCCGATCTCGCGAACGTCCAGATCCGCGCCGCCGACCGCGAGCTGCAGCGCGCGCAGTCCGCCTGGGACAAGGGCGCGATCGCCGAACGCGACCTGCGCCGCGCCGAGGACGAGCGCGAGTCGGCGAAGCTCGCCTACGACCACGCGATGGAGACGTCGGGCCTCGAGCAGGAAAGCCTCGACCTTGACCTGCGCGCCAAGCGCCAGGAACGCGAGCGCCAGGGCTTTGTCGTCTCGAACCTGAAGCGCCAGGTGGACGAGCTGTCCGTGCGCGCGCCGGTGAACGGCATGGTCGCCAACCTCGCGGCGGCGGAAAAGGCGAGCGTCGCGGAGAACGCGCCGCTGCTGACCGTCGTCGACCTTTCGGCTTTCGAAGTCGAGTTCCAGGTCGCCGACGTCTATGCGCGCGACATCAAGGCCGGCATGGAATCCGAGATCTCCCTCGACGGCCACGACTACAAGGGCCTCGTCACGGGCATTTCGCCGGAAGTGCGCTCGGGCCAGGTGACCGGCCGCGTGAAGTTCGCGGGCGAGCAGCCGCCGAGCCTGCGGCAGAGCCAGCGCGGTTCAGTGCGCATCGTGATCGAGCAGCGCGCGAAGGCCATGAAGTTCGAGCGCAGCTCGGACATCGTCAGCGGAACCCGCGCGGTGTACGTCGTCGATGGCGACCAGGCGATCCTGACCCCAGTAGAGCTCGGGGCTGCCTCCGTCGGCGAGATCGAGGTGCTCAAAGGCCTCAAGCCGGGGCAGGAAGTCGTCATCTCCGGCACCGGCGACATGAAAGACGTTCCCGAATTCCACATCGGCGGCTGACCGCCGGACCCACATACGACCCTGGAGCGACAAGCCAATGCTCGAAATGCACGGAATCAGCAAGATCTACCGGACGGACCTGATCGAGACGCACGCGCTGCGTGACTTCTCGCTGAAGGTCGGCGACGGCGAGTTCGTCGCGGTCAC
>DATBSX010000318.1:0-2246 GCA_036559565.1 Steroidobacteraceae bacterium
CACCATCCGGGCACGCCCGACGCGCTGCCCGGCCACGCGTGGTACGCGCTGGTGCAGGCCGACGACAGCGCCGACGACGCGACGCTCGCCGCCCGCCTCGAGGCGATGCTCGCCGCCGGCGTCGAGCAGGGATTCGTCACCGACGCGACGGTCGCGCGCTCGGTCGCGCAGGCCGACGCGCTGTGGGCCGCGCGCGAGAACATCTCCGAGGCGCAGCGGCGCGAGGGGCCCAACCTCAAGCACGACATCTCGCTGCCGGTGTCGTCGATCCCCGCGTTCCTCGACGACGCCGAGCGCGCGCTTCGTGCGGCGATCCCGGGCGTGCGCTTCGTCGTGTTTGGACACCTCGGCGACGGCAACCTGCACTACAACCTGTCCGCGCCGGAAGGCACGTCGCCGGAGTCGTTCGTCGCGCCCGCCATGCTCGAGCACGCGCAGCGCATCGTGCACGACCTCGTCGCCGCGCGCGGCGGCTCGATCTCGGCCGAGCACGGCATCGGCCAGCTCAAGCGCGCCGAGCTCAAGCGCACCAAGGCGCCGCTCGAGCTCGCGGTGATGCGGCGGATCAAGGCCGCGCTCGACCCCGCCGGCATCCTCAACCCCGGAAAGATCCTTTAGGGCCTGCCAGCGCTACGGAGATGCTCGCGTGACTCAGCAAACGGCCGCCATCGAGGCGCACACCGCAAGCCGTAGTCCATCTACGGCGAGGATGTGCAACGATGAGGGCGGCCGTTTGCTGAGATCACCCGGAGGGCCCATGCCGCGCTGGCCGCAGGGCGTTGTTGCTCAGTCGTTATGTGCTGGAAGCACATGGCCTCATTCGCGCCTAGCCCTGCGGCCAGCGCGACATGGGCGCGAGTATCTCCGTAGCGCTGGCAGGCCCTGACGATGGGCAAGGTCGTCTTCTGGATCGTCGTCCTGTTCGTCGTGCTGTTCGCGGTCCGGCTGATCGGCGCGGCGCAGGCGAAGAAGCGGCGCGAGCGCGACGCGCAGCACGGCGCGGCGGGCCCGATGGTCCGCTGCGCGACGTGCGGCGTGTTCCTGCCGCGCACCGACGCCGTGCGCATCGGCGAGGCCTTCCACTGCAACGACCCCGCATGCCTGCCCCGGTGAACATCGTCCCCGACCCGGCGCCGGCGATTCCGCCGTTCGAGCCGCCGCCGCTGCCCGCCTCGCTCACCGAGTCGGGCCGGCGCATCCTGTGGATCATCGGCCTCTACCGCTCGGTCTGCGGCGCGGCGCTGTTCGGCATCGCGCTGCTCGTCGACCTGAAGGGCGTCGGCGCGATCACGCCCAATGCGTTCATCACCGGCACCGCGCTCTACTTCATCTTCGGGCTCGCGGCGTTCGCGTGGGTGCAGATGGAGCGGTTGCCGCTCGCCTTGCCGCACCTCGCGCTGGCCCTGCTCGCGGGCGACATCTTCTTCCTGTCGCTGGTCATCATCGCGGGCGGCAACACGGTCGCGCCGATCCCGATCCTGCTGTTCCCGCAGCTCGCGGCGAGCGGATGGCTGCTGCGCACGCAGACCGCGTTCTTCCACGCGGCGCTCGCCTCGGTCGTGCTGCTCGGCCTCGACGTGTGGCGCGCGATCGAAGGCAGCATCGGCGGCGCGCAGATCGTGCAGACCGGCATCGTCGGCTTCGGCTATTTCGCGACGGTCGGCATCGCGGTCGCGCTCGGCCGCTACACCAAGGCGTCCGAGGACCTGGCCGCGCAGCGCGGCATCGACGTCGCGAACCTCGAGCAGGTCAACCGCCTGATCATCCAGGACATGCAGGACGGCGTGCTGGTCGTCGACTTGAACGGCGTGGTGCGCGGCCACAATGCGCAGGTGACGCGCCTGCTCGGCGGCTTCGGCCGCATGCGCGGCGGCATGCGGCTCGCCGAGTTCAGCTCGACGCTGCACGACTACTGGCGCCGCTGGCAGGACGACTTCACGATCGCGCTTCCGCCGTTCAAGGTCGAGGTCACGCAGCGCCTCCTCCGCGTGAGGCTCGTCCGCATCGGCTCCGGCCTCAACGGCGGCACGCTGATCTACCTCGAGGACCTCGGCCGCGCGCAGACCGAGGCGCAGCAGATGAAGCTCGCCGCGATGGGCCGCCTCACCGCGTCGATCGCCCACGAGGTGCGCAACCCGCTGTCCGCGATCAACCAGGCGGCGCAGCTGCTCGAGGAGGACAAGGCCGTGGCGCCCGACGGCATGCGCCTCCTCGCGATGATCCGCAACAACAGCAAGCGCATCGAC
>DATBSX010000319.1:0-2886 GCA_036559565.1 Steroidobacteraceae bacterium
ATCCCCAAGATCGGCTAGCGGCGCGCCAGATCGCTGCAGTTCGACCCCCAATCGACGCTTTTTCTGGACAATCGCTGCATAGTCCAGTTGAATGGCGCCCCATGGCCCGGATCCTGCTCATCAACGGACCCAACCTGAACCTGCTCGGCCGCCGGGAGCCCGGCTGGTACGGCGACGTCACCCTGCCCGCAATCGAGGAGCGGCTGCGGCTGCTCGCGACGAAGCGGGGGGCGACGCTCGAGAGCTTCCAGAGCAATGCCGAGCACGAACTGGTGGACCGCGTCCAGGCGCTCGCGAATTCGCCCATGGATTTCGCCATCGTGAACCCGGGCGCCTTCACCCACACGAGCATCGCCTTGCGGGATGCCCTGCTCGCGGTCGCCGTGCCCTTCATCGAGGTGCATCTGTCCAACGTGCACGCACGTGAGCCATTCCGGCAGCACTCCTATTTTTCGGACATCGCGGTGGGCAGCATCGTCGGGCTTGGCGCGCAGGGCTACGAGCTCGCGCTTACGGCGGCGCTCGACCGCCTCGAACGTCCTTCCGGGGGAACGTGATGGATATACGCAAGATCAAGAAACTCATTGAGCTCCTCGAGGAGTCGGGCCTCGCCGAGATCGAGATTACCGAGGGCGAGGAGTCGGTCCGCATCGCGCGCGCGATGCACAGCGCGCCGGTCGTGACCCAGTACGCGGCGGCACCGGCCGCTGCCCCGGCGGCGGCTTCGGCCCCGGCTGCACAGGCCGCGGCGCCCGCGGCCCAGCCTGCCGCGCGTGACGAGAAGCTCGTCACGGCGCCGATGGTCGGCACGTTCTACGCCTCGCCGGCGCCGGGCGCGAAATCCTTCGTCGAGATCGGCGAAGAGGTCCGCGTCGGCCAGGTGCTCTGCATCATCGAGGCGATGAAGATGATGAACCAGATCGAGAGCGAGCGCGCCGGCAAGGTCGTCGCCGTGCTCGCCAAGAACGGCGAACCGGTCGAGTTCGGCCAGCCGCTCTTCGCGATCGAGTAGGCAGGATGCTGGACAAGATTGTCATCGCCAACCGAGGCGAGATTGCGCTTCGCATCCTGCGCGCCTGCCGCGAACTCGGCATCAAGACGGTTGCCGTGCATTCGACGGCCGACCAGAACCTGAAGCACGTGCTGCTCGCCGACGAAACCGTCTGCATCGGTCCGCCCGCCTCACGCGACAGCTACCTCAACATGCCGGCGATCATCAGCGCCGCCGAGGTGACCGACGCGGTCGGCATTCACCCGGGCTACGGGTTCCTGTCCGAGAACGCCGACTTCGCCGAGCGCGTCGAGAACAGCGGCTTCGTCTTCATCGGCCCGAAGAGCGAGACGATCCGCCAGATGGGCGACAAGGTCTCCGCGATCCGCGCGATGAAGGCCCATGGCGTCCCCTGCGTACCAGGCTCCGACGGGCCCCTGCCCGAGGACCAGGACGAATGCTTCCGGATGGCCCGCAGCATCGGCTATCCCGTGATCATCAAGGCTTCCGGCGGTGGCGGCGGGCGCGGCATGCGGGTCGTGCACAGCGATGCGACGCTCGTGAACGCGATCAATGTCGCCAAGACCGAGGCCCTCGCGGCCTTCGGCAACGACATGGTGTACATGGAGAAATTCCTCGAGAAGCCGCGCCACATCGAGTTCCAGATGCTCGGCGACAACTACGGCAGCGTCGTGTGCCTCGGCGAGCGCGACTGCTCCATGCAGCGCCGGCGCCAGAAGATCATCGAGGAGTCGCCGGCCCCCGGCATCACGGCCAAGCAGCGCGCCGACATGACCGAGCGGCTCATCGCCGCCTGCACGGCGGTCGGCTACCGCAGCGCCGGGACGCTCGAGTTCCTCTACGAGGACGGCAGCTTCTACTTCATCGAAATGAACACGCGCGTGCAGGTCGAGCACCCGGTCACGGAACTCGTCACCGGCATCGACATCGTGAAGATGCAGCTGCGGATCGCCGCCGGCGAGCCGCTGCCCTTCAAGCAGGAAGACATCGTGCTGCGCGGCTGGTCGATGGAGTGCCGCATCAACGCCGAGGACCCCAAGACCTTTGCGCCCTCGCCGGGACCGGTGCGCCTCTGGCATGCGCCCGGCGGGCCGGGCGTGCGCGTCGACAGCCACCTGTATTCCGGCTACAACGTGCCGCCCTTCTACGACTCGCTGATCGCAAAGCTGATCTCCTACGGCGAGACGCGCGACACGGCGATCGCCCGCATGCGCAATGCCCTTTCCGAGATGGTGGTCGAGGGCATCAAGACGAATGCCCCGCTGCACCAGGAGATATTCGGCCACTCGGCCTTCCGCCAGGGCGGGCTCGACATCCACTATCTCGAGCGGCGGCTCGGCCTCAAGTAGGCCGGCCTGGCGGCCGATGCCCTTTCACCAGCTCGTCGTCGACCTTGCCGGCGCCGACCTCGACCGCGCGGAGGAGGCCTGCACGCGCCTCGGCGCGATCGCGCTCTCGCTGGGCGATGCGGGCGACGCGCCCGTGCTCGAGCCCGCACCGGGCGAGACTCCGATCTGGCCGGCCGTGCGCCTGCGCGCGATCCTGCCCGTCTCGATCGATCCGCAGCGCGCGGCGGCGACGCTGGCCGCCGGGCTCGGGCTCCCGGACGCGGCCGTTGGAATCGAGTTCGTCGGAGACCGTGCCTGGGAGCGCGAGTGGCTCAAGGACTTCCGCCCGATGTCGTTCGGGCGGCGGCTCTGGGTCTGCCCGGACGGCCAACTGCCGAACGGCCCGGCGGAGGCGATACTCGCGCTCGATCCGGGCCTCGCCTTCGGTACGGGCACGCATCCGACGACGGCGCTGTGCCTCGAATGGCTCGACGGCCGAATCCAGGGCGGCGAGCGCGTGCTCGACTACGGTTGCGGTTCCGGGAT
>DATBSX010000320.1:0-2371 GCA_036559565.1 Steroidobacteraceae bacterium
CGAGGCCCGTCGTGATGAATGGCGTGAACCGGCCCGTCATGAAGTAGTACGTGGCGTCGAACATCACGCCCATGGATTCAAGGCTGCCCTTGACCGGGAATACCTCGCCCGGATCGTCCCCGGCCAGCCGCGCTTCGTAGCCGCGTTCGTCATAGGTGAAATTCGCGCCAACCTCGAAGTGCTTCGAAAGGTCGTAGCCGATCCCCACCAGGAAACCGGTGCTGGTGTTGAATTCAGCCCTCGAGCCGCCATCGAAGTCGACGTTGGTCGTGGGCATGTAGTTGACGCCGAGGCGCGTTTGCCACGGCCTGCCATCGTCCATCGCCATGTCGGACCCGCGAAGAGCTGCCGTCGTCGCCGCGTCCGTCGTGACCGGTGTCGAGTCGCCGCCCGTGCTTGCCACGGCGGACGTTGCAATCGAGGGCGGGTGGTCGAGGCAACTGCCCGGATCCGGCGGCAGTTCGGGGCCCTTCGTCTCCGGAATCTTGAGCGCGTTTCGCGTGTCCGGCAGGTCGGCGCCCGCCGGGACGCGCAAGGGATCCTTCTGCACGGCGGCTTCGTAAGGCTTGGGGTCGTTGCAGCCCGTGTAGGCGTCGGGCAGCACGGAGCAGCCGGCGAGCGGCAGGACGACTGCAATGCAGCCCAGGCGTATCAGGCCATTCCTCATTCAATCGCTCCGGCGCGGCGCATCGCCGCGAGCACGGTTGCATGTTGCGCGTCCGACAGGCCGACGAGCGGCAACCGGATGCCCGCGCCGATCAGCCCGAGCCGCCCGAGTGCCCACTTGGCGGGGATCGGGTTCGACTCGACGAAGAGCGCAGTGTGAAGACCCGAAAGGCGCTCGTCGAGTTCCCTCGCTCCCGCCTGGTCGTCCAGGAGAGCGGCTTCGACCATTTCGTGCATGAGCCGCGGCGCGACGTTGCCGGTGACCGTGATGACGCCCTGCGCCCCGGCGGCGATCAGCTCGCGGCAGCTCGCATCGTCGCCCGACAGCAGCAGGAAATCGTCTCCGCAGCGCTCGAGGATCTCCTTGCCGCGCGCGATGCTGCCGGTCGCGTCCTTGATGCCGATGATCTGCGGGTGCCCTGACAGGCGCTCGACGGTCTCGGGCAGGAGGTCGCAGGCGGTGCGCGACGGCACGTTGTAGAGGATGAGCGGCACGCTCGAGGCGTCGGCGATCACGCTGAAGTGCCGGTACAGTCCTTCCTGCGGCGGACGGTTGTAATAAGGAGTGACCACGAGCACGCCGTCGGCGCCGAGCTCGCAGGCCGTGCGCGTGCGCTCGACCGAATGCGCGGTCGAGGCGCCGCCGGTGCCCGCGATCACGGGCAGGCGGCCGCCGAGGCGCTGCACGGCGATCTGCAGGAGCTCCGCCGATTCGCCCGCCGTCAGCGTCGCCGACTCGCCGGTCGTCCCGCCGACGACGACGCCGTCGCTGCCCTCGCGCGCGTGCCAGTCGAGCAGGCGCCCGAATGCGACGTGATCGACGTCGCCGGACTCCGTCATCGGCGTCACGAGCGCAACGAGGCTGCCGCGAAACATGTCACCCCCCGGCCGACCGGCCGGCACTGGAGGCGGGATGGTACGGGCGCGCGCCACGCGAGCGCAAGGCGCGCGCGGGGCGCGATATCATCGCCATGCCGATCCCGGTACACTCCCTGAAAGCCCCCGCTTTTCCCGCATGAAACAGTTCATCGCAATATCCGCCATCGGCGACGACCGCATCGGTCTCGTGCACGATCTCTCGAAGGTCGTCGCGGACTGCGGCGGCAGCATCAGCGAGAGCCGCATGACGGCGCTCGGCTCGGATTTCGCGATCCTGATGCTGGTCGCGGGCAACTGGCACTCGATCGCGCGCATCGAGACTGACCTCGCGAAGCTCGCGGAGTCCTCGGGCGTCACGATCCAGGTGCGGCGCACCACGCAGCGCGCGGTCCGCGAGGACATGGTCCCCTACTCCGTGGACGTCGTCTGCATCGACCAGGCGGGCATCGTCGCGGGACTCTCGGGCTTCTTCGCGGCGCGCGGCATCGACATCGGCGAGCTCTCGACACGGAGCTACGCGGCGGCGCACACCGGCGCGCAGATGTTCTCCGTCTACATGGTCGTCAACGTGCCGTCCCGCATCCACGTCGGGGCGCTGCGCGAGGAGTTCATGGATTTCTGCGACCAGATGAACCTCGACGCGATCCTCGAGCCGGTGAAGAACTGACGCGATGGCTGCGGTCAAGCCGGGCGCCAAGGCTCCGAAATTCACGATCGCGACCACGGGCGGCGAGTTCCGGCTGGGCGCCCGCGGCGAGGAAAACCTCGTCGTCTATTTCTACCCGCGCGACAACACGCCCGGCTGCACGCTCGAGGGCAGCGACTT
>DATBSX010000321.1:0-7377 GCA_036559565.1 Steroidobacteraceae bacterium
GCTGATCGGCGCGAGGGAGTTGTTGAGCTCGTGCGCGATCACGCGGATCACCTTCTTCCAGATCGCGACTTCCTGCGCCGCCATCTCGCGGGTGAGCTGCTTGAAGAGCAGCAGGCGGTGCGGCTGGCTGTTCAGCGTGAAGGGGCGGTTGCTGACGTGGAAGATCTCGGCCTCGGTTCCTTCCGCCACCGTAAAGAGCGTGTCCACGCCGCTCTCCACGGCCTCGCGGAGCGGCTGCGGCGCCTCGGCCATCAGCTCGCCGAAGCGGATGCCCTCGATCTTCCGGCCCGCGCGGAAGAGCTGCCGCGCCGCGATGTTGCCGAAGACGATGTGGTCGTTCGCGTTCGTCAGCACGAGCGCGAGCGGCGTCGTCTGCACGACGGTGTCGAGCAGGAGCTCGCGCTGGTACAGGTTCAGCCGCTCGCGCCGCAGGCTGTCGCCGAGCGAGTTGTACTCGGCCGTGAGGTCGCCGATCTCGTCCGGTCCCGTCGCGGTCACGCTCACGCTGAAGTCGCGGTCGCGCAGGCTCCCGATTCCGTCGGCGATCGCGCGGATGCTCTGGCTCCAGCGGTTCAGCATCCGGTTCGCGAGCCAGAGGGCGGGCGGCAGCGTGACGAGCAGCGCCGCCGCGCCCGCGAGCACCGGCGAATGCAGCCAGCGGTCGAAGGCGATCGTGACGGCCGCGACCGCGGCCGCGGTCACCGTGACGACCACGGCGATGCGGCCGGCGAGCGACCGGCGGGCACGTGGTTTGGTGGCCATGGATGCCCTGCGCCGCCGGCTCAGGCCGCGATCATTGGCTTGCGATCCACCGGTCGAGCTTCGCGTTGAGCGCGGAGAACGGCAGCATGCCGTCCTCGAGCAGCACCTGGTGGAACGCGCGCACGTCGAACTTCGGCCCGAGTTTCGACTCCGCCCGCGCCCGCATCTCCTGCCACTTCATGCCGCCGAGCGGGTACGCGAGCACGAAGCCCGGGAGGCTGCCGATGAGCGCGACCGACTCCTTCGCGCGCTGCGGCGGGCGCAGCGGCATCGCTTCCTGCAGGTACTGGACAGCCTGCTCCGCCGTCCAGCCCTTCACCTGCATGCCGAGGTCGACCACCATCATCGGCGTGATCGAGCTCATCTCGCGGCCCATGTAGTCGCGGTCCGAGTCGTAGAGCCCGATCTCGTTGGCGAAGTCCTCCGCGTAAGTCGCCCAGCCCTCGCCCGGCCCGCTGAAGAACAGAAGCCGCGAGATCGGATGATTGCCCTTGCGCCCATGTTCCGCGAGGAACTGGATCTGCAGGTGATGACCCGGGAGCGTCTCGTGCAGGATCACGTTCTGCAGCGCGGTGCGGTAGAGATCCTTCGTCACGTTCCGGTAGTAGTAGGTGCCGGGCCTGCTGCCGTCATCGGCCGCCGGCAGGTACTGGCCGCCCGGCGCGCTCGCCTGCTGGAACTCCGGGAACGGCTCGATGACGACGCGGCCGACGGGCGGCGTCAGCACCATCTTGCCGGCCGCGGCCTGGGCACGCTCGTAGGTGCGCTGCGTGAAATCTCGGATCTCGTCGGCGGACGCGAATTTCTCGTGCGGGTCGGCATGGATGATGTCGACCAGCGATTTCCAGTCCGTCACCTTCTCGCCGAACAGCTTGCGCCCGATGCCGATCGCGACGCCGCGCTCGCGTTCGACTTCCTTCTGCGCCATGTCGAAGAGCGCGACCGGGTCGGCATCCACCGTCGTCGTGCCGAATACGAGCGCGCGATAGCACTGGCGCCCGTCCGGCATTCCCTCGAGCGACGCGGACTGGCGCGCATGGGCCAGGTACTCGTCCCGCAGGAAATCGCGATAGCGCGTGAGCGCAGGCCACACCGTCCCCTCGATGACCGACTTCCACTCGGCGGCGAAGGCGCGCGCCTTGGCGCGGGTCGCCGGATCCATCAGGGGCGACCCGCCAGGCTCAAGCGCGAGCATCTGGTCGAGCTGGCTCAGCGTCGAGCTGGTGGCGGCTGCCGTCGCGGAATAGCCGAGGCGCTGGCCTTCCTTGAGGTTCGCGATCTCGCGGTCGAACCACGGGCCGAAATCGCGGAAGCGCGAGAGCGCCTGGGCCCGCGCCTCGTCCGTGTCGACCGGCTGGACGCTCGCGATCTGCGAGAGCGCCGCCTGCCAGCCGATCGGCGTCACGGTCCAGAGCTCGTTGCGGCAGACCGTCGTCGCCGCGTCCTGCTTGAACGTGTGGTCCAGGAACTGCCAGGTCACCCACTCCGGCTCGGCCGCGAATCCCTCCGGCTTGATCCCGGCGAGCTCGGCCGCCATGCCCTTCAGGAGCGCGTGCCAGCGCGCGACGTCCGCGGGCGCGTTGATGTCGACGCCGTCGTTACGCTTCACCGGCAGGCCGGAAAACCCGTAGGAGATCGGGAAGCTCTTCTGGTATTCGTCGACGAATCGGTCCGCGAGCGCCGTCACGCGCTCGCGATCGCTGGCCTCGGCATGCGATGGCAGTGCCGCCAGGGCTGCAAGCAGCACGGCAACGAGTCGAAGGAACTTCATGGAACGACCTCCGGTGGGACCGGACGGCAGCGTAGCGCTTGAACCAGCCGCTCGACTAGCCGTTCGCGGTGGTGCGGCCCGGGTCGACCGGGGTCTTGAGGCCGAGCTTCTCCATCCGGCGATAGAGCGCCTGGCGCGACAGGCCGAGGTCGCGCGCGGCGTGCGCGACGACCCCGTCGGCGAGCAGGAGCGCCTGTTCGATCGCCTCGCGGTCGATGTGCGAGCCGTCCGCCGGCTCCTGGGACACGGGCAGCGCCAGCGCCTTGGCCGTGACGACGCTGTCCACCGACAGCAGGCAGGCGCGGTGGATGACGTTCCTGAGCTCGCGGACGTTGCCCGGCCAGTGGTAACGGCCGAGCGCCCGCAGCGCATCCTGCGACAGCGTGAATCCGGGCTCGAGGAAGTGGTGCGCCAGAGGCACGATGTCTTCCTGCCGCGAGGCGAGCGGCGGCACCTCGAGCTCGATGACGTTCAGGCGGTAGAAGAGGTCCTCGCGGAACTTCCCTTCTTTGATGAGCTGCGGCAGGCCGGCATTCGTCGCGGCGATGACGCGGGCGCGCGTGCGGCGCGTCGTGTTCGAGCCGAGCCGCTCGTATTCGCCGGTCTGCAGCACCCGCAGGAGCTTCGCCTGCCCCAGCGCCGAGAGGTTGCCGATCTCGTCGAGGAAGATTGTGCCGCCGTCCGCGGCTTCGAAGCGGCCGGTGCGGGCCTTTGCGCCCGTGAAGGCGCCCGCCTCCGTGCCGAAGAGCTCCGCTTCCATCAGCGTGTCGGGCAGCGCGCCGACGTTGACCTTCACATAGGGTCCGGCCTTCACCGTCGAATTCGCCTGAACGATGTCGGCGATCACTTCCTTGCCGGCGCCGTTCGGTCCGGTGATCAGCACCGAGACATCCGCGTGCGCGATGCGCGCGGCGGTCGAGGCGAGCGCGTGCATCGCCTCGCTCTCGTAGACGAGGCCCTTCAGCGCGAAGCGCGAGGAGAGCTCGGCGCGCGCGGCCGCGCGGCGCCGGCGGATCGCGCGGTTCTCGGTGCGCGCGGCATGCAGGTCGAGGAGGTTCCGGACCGTCGTCAGGAGCCTCGCGTTGTCCCAGGGCTTCGCGACGTAATCGGACGCCCCCGCCTTCACGAGCTCGACCGCGGTCTCGAGATGGGTCCAGGCCGTCAGCAGGATCACGGGCAGTTCCGGGTGCTGTGCGCGGATCTGGCGGAAGAGCGCGATGCCTTCTTCGCCGGAGGTCGCCTCGCGGCGGAAGTTCATGTCCTGGATGACGAGATCCACGGCTTCGCGCGCGAGCAGGTCGATGCCGGACGTGGCCGTGTCCGCGCCGAGGACACGCGCGCCGTGCATGGACAACAGCACATCGAGGGCCGTGCGCACGGCCTCACTGTCGTCGATGACGAGTACCGTGCGATCGCCCAAGCTGTCCTGAAGTCCCTGGTCCTGCTTGTCCTTCATCGGTTTGGATGCGGGGTACGCGGAAACGGTTGTAAGGCCGCCCACAGTCTAGACCGTTCGGCTTGCAACCGCGGGCGAGATGGCCGAGGCGCGGCGTGCCGGCTGCAGGGCCGACACCAGGCCGATCAGCCAGATCGTGAGCGCGCCGCCCACGAGGTAATAGAGGTCGAGCCGCGGCAGCTCGTACTTGATCGAGATCCAGTAACCGATGCCAAGCGCGGCGCCGCAGCCGGCGACGATCCCCGCGGTCGTGACCATCCAGTTCTCGACCAGGAAGTGCCGCACGATGTCGAGCTTGCGGGCGCCGACCGCGCGCCGCGTGCCGATCTGGCGGATGCGCGTGCTGACGTTGAAGGTTGCGAGGCCGAAGATGCCGAGTGCGGTAATTGCAAGCAGTGCCGAAGTCACACTCACGAGGAAGATCGCCATGTTGCGGTCGCCGAGGTAGGACTGGTCGATGAAGTAGTCGAACGGCCGCACCCAGCGCAGCAGGCGGCTGGGGTTCGAGCTGCCGAGCTTCGACTCGATGTCGCGCATCACGGCGTCCCGGCGGCCCGGCTCGGTCCGGACGAGGTAGAGCCCCGTCGGTCCGCGCTTGATGCGCGGGAACAGGACGATGTGGTCGAGCTTGTCCCAGTCGACCCAGGCACCGTGCATGTGCTCGATGATGCCGACGATCGTGATCGGCTTGCTGAGCCCGTCGTAGAAAGTCTTGCCGAGCGGGTTCGGGTCGTTCGGGAACAGGTCCTTCGCGAAGGCTTTCGTGACGATCGCCTGCGGCGCCGAATCGAAGGTGTCGTTGGGCGGAAGGATTTCCTGGGCTTCGAAATTCCGGCCTGAGATCAGCTTGATGCCGAGCGCCTCGACGCCCTGCTCGTCGATGTCGTAGGTGTTGCCGCCCACGGTCTCGTCGGGGGTCACCTCGCCCGGCCTGTTCTGGAAGCCGCTCGAGCTGCCGCCGCCGGAGAGCGGGATGTTGCTGATGACGCTCGCCGCCTTGACGCCCGGCAGCGCACGGATCGTCGCCATGTCCTCGCGCCAGCTCGCGTCGTAGTCGAAGTTCTGCGCGAAGCCCGCGCTCGCCACCCAGATCATGTTCGCCGTGTCCATGCCGGTCGGGCGGTTGATCTTTTCCACGCGCTGCTTGACGACGTAGACCGCGTTCACGAGCACGGCGAGGCCGATCGCGATCTGGAAGGCGACCAGGATCGCGCCGGTGCGGTTGCGCCAGAGCGCGGAGGCGATGGGACGGATGTTCCAGGCTGTCATGTCATTGCGCCTTCAGGTAAGAGGCCGGCGGGATCCGGCCGATGCGCCAGGCCGGATACAGGCCGGCCGCGATGGTGGCGAAGAATGCGAGTGCAAGCGCGGTGACGACGCTCGTGATGTCCACGTGCGCGAGCGCCTGAGTGCCGCCCGCATCGGTCGCGTCCACCGTGTAGAGCGCGCGCAGGCCCATCAGCAGGATGGCGCCGAGCGCGAGCCCGAGCAGCGCGCCGATCGACGAGATCACGCCGACCTCGACGAGGTGCTGGAAGAACACCTGCTTGCGGCTTGCGCCCAGCGCGCGCCGCACGCCGGTGATCGGGGCGTTGTTCAGGAACTTCGCGAGCAGGAGGCCCACGGTGTTCAGCAGGCACACGGCCAGGAACGCAAAGGCGAGGCCGACGAGGATGCGGTTGTCGTTGCTGACGACGTCGTTGTCCACGAGCCACTGGTCAGGCTTCGTCAGGTGGTTGTTGATCGGCCGCGGGTGGCGGCCGCCCTGCTTCTGCTGGGTCGCATAGTTGTCGAGGAAGGTCTTGAAGCGGTCATGCGCGGCGGCATCCGGCAGCTCGACCCACATCTGGATCCAGACATTCTCGGAGCCGAGGAAATCCTTGAAGGTCTTGAGGTCCTCCGGTTTCCAGCCATTCGTGTTGCCGGCGCTGTAGATCTCGAGCGCGGCACTCCAGCCGAACGGGATGTACACGTCCTCCGGCTCCTCGAGGCTGCCGTTGTTGACGTCGTAGAAGGTCGGCAGCGGCAACCAGGTGTCGCGAACGCCGACGATGCGGAACTCGTGGTCTTCCCAGCGCACGCGCCGGCCGACGCTGTTCACGCCGCCGAACATCTTGTCGTTCATGCGCCGCGAAAGGACCATGACCGGCTCGGGGCCGAAATCCGCCGCGTCGGTCCAGGTGCCGCCGTACTGGAACGGCACGTCGAAGGCCGCGAAGAAGTCCTTGGTCGTCACGCGCGTCGCGGCGCGCTCGGGCTTCACCTTCCCGCCCTCGACCGACAGGATTCCGACCGCCTTGTGCATGATGACCTTGTGCTTCGGGATGTCGGAGCGGTACACCGCGAGTGCGTCGTTGTAGGTCAGCTGCGGCGGCGGCAGCGAGGGCTTGTCCTTGTTGTCCGGCTGCTGCGGATCCCAGAAGTCCATCGTGACGGCGTAGAGCACGTCGTTCTTCCACCAGATGGGATTGCCCGACATCGCGCGGTACATCGTGAGCGTCATGACGCACACCGCGATGCCGAGCGCGACCGCGCCGATCATGAGGGCCGTGATGCCCGGGTTGCGGCGCAGGTTGCGGACGGCGAGCTGCAGGTAATAGCTGAACATTCGCGCTCCCCTCAGGCGGGCGACATGGCCACGGCGGCCGTGGGCGCGGACTTCACGAGCAAGTCCTCGCGCGTCTCGTACGGCTTCAGGTCCGAGATCTGGCCGTCGACGATGTGGACGTTCCGGTGCGCGCGGCGCGCAAGCTCCGGGTCGTGCGTGACCATGATGATCGTCGTGCCCATCTCGTTGATCTGCTCGAGCAGGTCCATGACCTGGCGCGCCATCAGCGAGTCCACGTTGCCGGTCGGCTCGTCCGCGAGCAGGAAGCGCGGGTCGCCGGCGAGTGCGCGTGCGATCGCCGCGCGCTGCTGCTGGCCGCCGGAGAGCTGCGAGGGCATGTGGTGCATGCGCGAGGACAGGCCGACGACCTCGAGCGCACTCTTGATGCGCTGCTCGCGGTCCTTCTTGGCGAGGCCGCGGTAGCGCAGCGGCACATCCACGTTGTCGAAGATGTCGAGGTCCGGGATCAGGTTGAAGCTCTGGAAGATGAAGCCGATCTTCTCGTTCCGAAGCTTCGAGCGCGCCTCGTCCGAGAGGCGGCTGACGTCCTGGCCGTCCAGCTTGTAGGTGCCGGTATCGAAGGTCTCGAGGAGGCCTGCGACGTTCATGAACGTCGTCTTGCCGGAGCCCGAGGGACCGGTGACCGCGACGAACTCGCCGTCGCCGACCTTCAGCGAGAAGTCACGCAGCGCGTGCGTCTCGATCAGGTCCGTCCGGTAGATCTTGCTGATTCCGTGCATTTCGAGCATTGGCTTGTCGCTCCAGGGTCGTATGTGGGTC